>VGFA01000029.1 GCA_016869025.1 Armatimonadota bacterium
TCGATGAGGCCCTGGGGGACGCTGGCGCCGTGCACCAGGGCGTAACTGACGACTGCATTGATGCGCTGCTTGCCTTCGACGGTCAGGACGGCCCTGACCTGGGCCGGGTAGAGCCTGTCCCCGCTCCTGATCGTCGCCGCGATCTCCATCTGACCTTCCCAGAACCTCACCGACGGCCGCAGGACCGTCGTTGAGGACTTCGCCAGTCCCTCCTCCACGGCACTGGCCGTGACCCTGGCGACCACGGTCGCCCTCGCCGGTCGGACCAGCCTTATCTGACGGGCCGCGAGCGCGGGCATCTCCAGACGGACGTCCGCGAAGTGGCCCATCACCTCGCCGCGGAAGCCGCCGAAGGAGGCGGGCCTTCCGTGGACGACGAGCGTGTCAATCGAAAGGACGTCGCCCTCGAGCGCTGATCCCAGCACCTGGATCTCGAGGATCGAGGCTGGGTCGAAGTGCGCCAGCAGGGCGGCCCGCACGAGGTTCTGGACGGCTTCGTCCGGCATGGGCTGGCGGGCCTGCGGGATGGCGGGGATGGGTGACGAGAGCACGATCAGGGCGACGGCGGCGGCGATGCGGATCACTGGTCTGCTCTCGGGCATCAGTCAACCTGGGACCAGGGCCTAGGAGGCCTGCAGGGTCAGGACCCGCAGGTCGGGTACGGCGCGGAAGTGGGCGTCACCTTGCGGCCCTGCCAGGACACCGAAGCCCAGATGCAGCGCGGTCGCGGCGACGGCCAGGTCGTTGGCCGGGATCATACGGCCCAGGCGGCTCAACGTCGCGAACAGCTCTGCCCAGCGCTCAGCGATCTCGGGGCCGAACTCGACGATCGGGACCCGCGCGGTGAGAGCGTCCTCCCAGGGCGCTGATCCGCGCTCGACGGCCACCAGCGCGCTGGTGTCTATGACGAGCCCGGGCGCACGCTCCATTCGTCCTCCGGAACGCGGTCTGCTGCGCTGATCCGCTCCAGGTCCCCTGCATACGCGGCGTCGGGCGCGCCTGCGGCGCGCCATGCGGCGAGAGCGTCTCTAACAGATGTGCGCGGCACCCCGGGTAGCGGGATGATCCGGGCCACCCGCTTTCCGTTCCGCTCCACGACGAAGGCATCCCCTCTGTAGCGCACTCTGTTAAGAATATCGCCCAGATTCCGTGCCAGTTCAGTGGCTGAGATCCTATGCTCCATCCCAGATCGGACTATACAGGATTCTGTGGAATACGGGAAGTCGGGGCGGATGGGGTTCGTCGAAGAACCACTTCACCGCCACGCTCGTGTCCACCACCACCGGAGTGGCGGTGGTCACCGCTGGCGGTCCTCGCGAATCCCCGGCGTGCTGTCCGGGAACGGTCCGTACCTGCTCCTGATGGCCTCTCTGACCCGGTCCACCTGCTGCCAGATGTCGGCAGGAGATGCTTTTGGGAACCGCGCAGTCGAAGTGGCGGGGCCGAGGGCCGGACTGCGGTCGGGCGGAACACCGGGCGCCAGGTCAGGCACCGTTGTAGGCGTCCGGCGTAGGGTCGTGCCAGGCCTCGGCCGGCAGCTCGAGGCGGCGGTGCGCCTGCTCGGACTCGTAGGCGTTGTGGGCGCGGCAGCGGAGCTGGATGTTGTCCACGGTGGCCGGCCCGCCCGCGGCGTGGGGCACCACGTGATGGAACTCCAGGAAGTCCTGCTCCGCGCAGCGGCCGCCCTCGCCCACGAAGCCGCAGCGCCCGCCGTCGCGCTCCCAGACCCCGCGCCTGACCTCTAAGGAAGGCCCCGCAAGACCACCCGCTGTTAGACGCCCGCAAGACCGCCCGCGAGATTCGCAGGCTCCCCCGTTCGCGACACCCGTCCTGCAATCCCCTGGTAGGTAGACCTCAAGGGCGCCCTGCTTCACGAGCCCACGCTCCTGTCGTTACCTTCGCGGCGAAGAACTCCTCGGCCAGCCGCGCTACCGTCGCCTCGGCCACGTACTCCCTGATCTTGCGCCCCGGGACGCGCGCAGTCTGGCACAAGGGGAGCTATGCTCTCGCTCTCGCGTGGCCGGGATAGTTGACGACAGCCACCCTGACCGTGCCATCTGTGACGAGGCCATCCGCCGCGGCACCGATGTACTCGAGTGAGACAACGCGCCCGTGCTCGTCACAGGCAACGGTTACCCCCTCCCGGATTTCCTCGGTATCCGCCTCCCGGGCATCCTCGCGGAGAAGAATGTACAAGACATCGGCCTCAGGATCGTAGGTGACTTTCATCTCAAGGCGCCTTCCTCCTCGACAAAGATGATGCGCAGGAGACCTCCCGCTCGTCGCTGCTGGGCCTCGTGTCGCCCCATCTTCGCTGGAACAATGCGTCCAGGGCCTCGGAGAACTTCCTCCACATCCGTTTGTCCTCCTACGACGCCCGTCTGGGCCAGCCGAGGGAGTCTCTCATACAAGGCGTGCCGGGTCCATCGGATTGCACCAAGATACCGCGACAGGGACTACATCACCTCCAGGCCTCCCGAGAGATCGATCTTCCTCCACGCCGCCCCATCATACCATGACCCAATCTGAGCCTCGCTGTGGACTTGGTGCTGCTGTGCGTGGCGTTCGTCGGGGCGCACCTGCTGCGGTACGAGTGGAGCATGCCGCCATCTACCGGGGGCAGTGGCGGTACGCCGGCTTCCTGGACCTGATCCGCCTGGGGCAGGCGGCGTCTGCGGCGAGCCTGGTTGCCGTGGCAGGGCTGTTCCTGCTGACCCGGCTCCAGGGGATATCCCGGCCGACCTGGACGGTCAGAAGAGCGGGTCAGGGAGATGTGCAGGGAGGCCGGTGTACAGATCAGGAGCATGGGAAGGCTGATAGAGTAGGTCCGCTTCGGGAAGGCCCCGCAAGACCTCCCGCTGCTCGACGCCCGCAACACTGCCGCAACGCACCCGCGACCTCTGCTCCCCCAGCGAGATTCGGAGTCCTCCTCCACCCCCCGGCATTCACAACCTCCCCCGCCCGTAACACCCGCTCTACAATCCCCTGGTAGATAGGCACCCCGGCGCGCGCTGCGATCGGCGGCTGGTCGTGGGTTACCGCGCCTGCCCGAGGCTGGGTAGGGGTGGAGATGGCGGGCTCGTCGGCCGATATGTCCTATGGGGGCGGAGGGCGGCAAGAACGGGACGCATCCTAGACCAGTACATATGCTTGACCACCCGTCAACTAGCACATATGCTAGGTGCACGGGAGGGAGGGCAACTCGATGAAACGGGAGGGCCAGCGTGCGGATCGGACCGGAATGCGTGTTCCTGATCCCTGTTGTGCGGGATTCGGATCGGAGGCCCCATCCTCCCATCCTGTGGAGACTCCTGCAGGACACCCTAATACGGACCTTCGGAGCGGTGACTGGCCCAGAAGCCGTCGTCTACCAGAAGATCGGAACGGTTCCTGGTGCATGGTCGCCCGCTGAGGGGAACCCGCCTGTGGAGGATCTGAGCAGAAAGTATGCCGTGGCGATCCAGGCTGACCGAGTGGACGAGCTGCGAGCGCTGCTACGGCGGGCAGGCAACAGCTTCGATCAACGGTCTGTCTACCTCTCGGTAGCGGGAATCGCCGAGCTGATAGAGATCCGGCCCGAAGATGGTTTTCTGGAGGTATGATCTAGACGCTCTTTCCTGTCGCGTCACATTAGCAGAAGACGAGGTCAGTGATGACAAAGAAGGAGACTTTTCAGACGATTACCGGCAGGACTCTGAGCCTGGAGGGGCTAGAGGAGCGGGAACGGGAGTTTCTGGCCGCTGTTCAGCGGATGTACGAGGAGCAGCCGGAGTGGTCAGAGTTTGCCTCCTGGTGGGCTGAGGCGTTCCGTCGCTCGCGTCTTTCCGTGGATTCTGTTTGCTACCGCATCTGTCAGGATCTTGAAGCGCGTCTAGGTATCGTCCAGGGTAAGGTTTCACCACCTGACTACCGTGACTACTTGGCCGACCTGATAGAGGTCCGTTTTGGTTCCCGATACCGCTTCTGCAAGGAAACCGGCACAGATCCTGGGCACTTGAGCCGCGTCTTCGCGAGCCGATCGGAGTTCTCACTCCATGCGCTCCGGATGATCTTGGAGAAGCTAGATGCCGCCCTCGTGATTGAACCCGCTGAAGACCTGGCCAACCGGGTGAGTCCCGAGCGAGCCGCCAGAGCACTTGCAGCCTTCACACGATAGGGCTGCTCGGTGTGACCTCCTGGCCCCACAGCCCCTGCTGTCGTACCCCGATGGCCGCCACCGCCATGTTCGCCACGCGCCCATCGGGCCGCGCACCCGCACCGCCTTTGCGTCCAGCCACGCGTGCGGGTGCTGACCCCCGCGTCGTCACCAACGTCGCGCTCGCGGTGCTCACCCCGGGGCTGATCCTGGCGGTTCCGATCTTCGACTCGCTGACGGTGGCTTGGCTGCGGATCGCCCACGGCGGGTCGGTCTTCCAGGGCGGGACGGACCACCCCTCCCACCGCCTGGTTGCCCTCGGCCTGTCGGAGCGGCGCGCGGTGCTGCTGCTCTGCGGCCTCAGCGCGCTGTCCGGCATCGCCGGGCTTCTGGCGTGGCAACTGGATGTGCTGCCTTGGGGCAGGCGGCGTCTGTGGCGAGCCTGGTTGCCGTGGCAGGGCTGTTCCTGCTGACCCGGCTCCAGGGGATGTGCCGGCCGACCTGGACGGCCACGACGAGAGGGTCAGGGAGATGTGCAGGCAGGCTGGCGTCCAGGTCAGGAGCATGGGAAGGCTGATAGAGTAGGTCCGCTTCAGGAAGGCCCCGCAAGACCACCCGCGACACCACACGCCCTCCGCGAGATTCGCATCTCCTGCCCGTAACGTTTGCCCGGTAGTCCGCGGGCTGGTCGGCCGATACGTCTTGTAGACAGGCCGGAGCGGGTTCTGAAGCGGCTGGTCGCCGCCATGGCCGAACTGGTGGCGCAGGTATCCCGTCTTACCGGCGAGGTTGGTAGCCTGAAGGGACGGGGTCTTGAGGCCGGCTACCGGGAGGAGGCCCATAGCTGCTTCGTTTGACGGCTGGGAGGTCGTCGCCGCTAGTAGTGGTATCGCGCCTGCAGGAAATCGATTCGGTCCTCACTCACTCGGTACACGATTCGGTGCTCCTGCGTCAGCCGACGCGACCAGACACCGGGCGCCAGGTACTTGAGGGGCTCCGGCCTGCCAATCCCGGCGAACGGATCCCTCGCGATTGCCCTGATGAGGTCAAGCGCGCGCAGCGCCACCTTCCGGTCCGTCTCGACCCAATGGCGGAGATCCTCGATGAACTCGGGGTGGAAAACGGTGTCACGGGCCCTGCGTCCCCTGGACTCCCGGGGGCTACTTCCGCTCAAGCCCCAACTCCTTGCGCAGGGCTTCGACCGTCTGCGGCCTTCCCGTGCGCGCGACGGCGCGCCCAAGCGCTCTCAGCAGCCGCTCGGCGTTCTTCGGTGACCGGAGCAGATGTGCGGTCTCCTGCAGCCCGTCGAGCTCCTCCGCCGCGATGAGCGCCACCTCCGGCTTGCCCCGCCGGGTGATGATCACCGTCTCCCGATCCTCAACGGCACGGCTCATCAGGCTGGCCAGGCGCGCTCGCGCATCCGTATATGTGGTCTGAACTGGCATGGTATCACCTGCGATCCTTGGGCGGGCTATTGTACAGATTCACGTACTGTACAGAGATAGCGTACATGATGTGGTACTTCGCCGTCAAGCGGGCGAATCGAGTCACCTGAACTGTTACCGGGGATCCCATCGTCGCGTCAGAATACCTGTTACCCGACGACGTCCCTAGATGCTGGTGCAGGAGGCCCCGGTGAGTCCCACGTCCAAACGCGAGTATGTCCAAGCGGTCCGGCAGCGGTACGAGCGGGCGACCCGCGTCACCAAGGTCCAGATCCTCACAGAGGTCTGTGCCACCACAGGCTACCACCGCAAGGCCGCGATCCGCGCCTTGACCCAACCGCCCCGTCCAGCCACAGCGCGGCGCCGCGGCCGCCCATCTCCCTATGACCCCCGGCTCCTGTCCGTCCTGGAGCACATCTGGGAGGCCGCCGGCTACCCCTGGTCGGTCCGGCTCAAGGCCCTCCTCCCCCTCTGGCTGCCCTGGGCGAGGCAGCATCTTGACATCCCTGCACGGGTGGAACACCACCTCCAGACCATCAGCCCCAGCACGATCGATCGCTACCTCCGGCAGACCAAACATCGGCTGCGCCGCCGCCTCTACGGGCGCACGAAGCCCGGTGCCCTGCTCAAGCACCATATCCCCGTCAAGACCGAGCACTGGGATATCGCTGCCCCTGGCTTCACCGAGGTCGACCTGGTCTCCCATTCCGGCGACTGTGCCGACGGCGACTTCATCCAGTCCCTCAACCTCACCGACATCTACTCCGGGTGGGGCGAAACCCGCGCCGTCATGGGCAAGGGCCAGGTCGCAGTCGGCGCCGCCGTGGACGAAATCCGAGACGCGCTGCCCTTCCCGTTGCGCGGCCTCGACTCCGATAACGGCTCCGAATTCATCAACCACCACCTCTTCCGCTACTGCGAGGCCCGCGAGATTCAGTTCACCCGTGGCCGGCCTTACAAGAAAGACGACAACGCCCATATCGAGCAGAAGAACTGGACGCACGTCCGCCGTCTCCTTGGCTGGGACCGCTACGACTCCCCTCAGGCCCTGGCCGCGATCAACGACCTCTACAGGGGGGAGCTCAGGCTCGCGACTCCGCCGGGTCTACGACCTCCCCAAGACCCCGCTGGACCGCCTCCTCGCCGCCGAGGACGCCGATCACGCGACCCTCCAGACCCTCCAGCAGCTCCGCGCTCGCCTCGACCCCTTCACTCTCGCCGAAACGATCGAGCGGAAGCTCCACCACATCTATGGCCTGGCGCACCGGGGCCCCGTCCAGGCCACCCGGCATCCACGCCCGCACCAACGGTTCCAAATCCGACGCCTGCGCCTCCAGACCACCCGGGCCGCTGCACAGGCCCGGTAACACGATTAATGACAAGACGATACCCCGCTCGGTAACACTCATTTATGACTCGACAGGACATGGCCGCGGTGGAGTGGTGCGGTTGGTCCCGGGGACGGAGGCCTAGCCGGACTACAGGGTCAAGACTCGCAGCCCGGGTATGGCTCGGAAGTGCGCGTCATCCTGAGGCCCTACCAGGACACCGAAGCCCAGATGCAGTGCGGTTGCGGCGACAGCAAGGTCATTGGCCGGGATCAGGCGACCCCGGCGGCTCAATGTCGCGAACACCTCCGCCCATCGTTCGGCGATCTCGGGGCCAAATTCAACGATCGGGATCCGCGTGATCAGCGCGTCGATCTTGGCACGTCGCCGGGCGGCACGGGCAGGGTCATCCGCCAGGCGCACGCCCGCCAGGAGTTCAGCGTAGACGATCGCCGGGAGGACAGCGGGTTCGTCACCGGCAGATGCAAGGACTTCCTCCCATGGCCCCGATTCGCGCTCGACGGCCACCAGTGCGCTGGTGTCTATGACGAGCCCGGTCGCACGGCCCATGCGTCCTCCGGAATGCGGTCTGCCTCACCGATGCGTTCCAGATCACCGGCAAACGCGGGGTCGGGCGCTCCGGCTGCGCGCCACGCGGTGAGAGCATCCCGGACCGAGGTGTGGGGGGCTGCGGGCAGCGGGATGATCCGGGCAATCGGCTTTCCATTCCGCTCCACCACGAAGGCATCTCCCTTGCAGCGCACCCTGTTAAGGATATCGCCCAGATTCCGGGCAATCTCGGTGGCGGATACTCGATGCTCCATTGTAGCTAGCATTATACACAATTCTGTAGAATACGGAAATCAAGAGCGGGCCGGTTCATCCCTGAGGTCAGGCATCGTCGAATAGGCCGTGTATGCAGTGGGCCTCGTAGGCGTTGTGGGCGCGGCACCGGAGCTGGATGTTGTCCACCGTCGCCGCCCCTCCCGCCGCGTGGGGCACCACGTGGTGGAACTCCAGGAAGTCCTGCTCTGCGCAGCGGCCGCCCTCGCCCACGAAGCCGCAGCGCCCGCCGTCGCGCGCCCAGACTGCCCGCCTGACCTCGGCTGGGACATGGCGCGAGCCAGCCGCCGCGCCTGGGCTCGAACGCGGCCGGTCGGTCGCCCCGAACTTCTGCTTGGCCAGGTCGCGTAGTAGCACCGTCAGGGCCCGATTGAGGATCTTCGCCAGATCGCCGTCCGGGATCTGGTGGCGCAACAGCGCCTGCACTCCCCGCAGCTTCTGTACGGTATCGGCGTCAACCGTGAGCTGGATCCGGTAGCGCTGGGGCGCAAGGGGCGCCACGATGGGCGGGCGATCCGGGGGCGGTGCGGGTGCCGGGGGCAGTGCGGGCGCCGGGGGGGGCGCGGCTGCCTGTGCAGTGAAGTCCGGCGAATGCAGGGCCGGCGGCGGCGCTGGTTGACTCGGGGTCGGGAGCTTCCGAACCTGATCCGGAACCGGGGGCTGGGGGCGCAGCGCGGCGACGAGGATCTCGACCTCGCGACGGCCCTTGTAGCGGGCCTGTTCGAGGAGTTCGGCGTGGTTCTGGGGTGTCAGGTGCGCGGCCAGGAGGCAAAGCGTCGTAAGGGTCACCGTCCCCTCGGCCAAGCGCTCGAGGACTACCGGCAGGCGCCGGGCCAGGCGGGCCGCCTCGATGCGCCGGTACGCGGCGTGCTCCGAGAGATGGAGTACACGCGTGCAGTACACAAAGAGCGAAGAATGGCCCGCGGCCAGGTACAGGCGCCGCCGGTCGAGCTCCGCCAGGTTCGCGATGAGTGAGACCGCCGCCTCCCGCTCGGCGTGGGCGAGGCGCCCGACCTGCGCGGTCAGCTCGGCGTCCGAGAGCCGGGCCGCCGCGGAGAGCAGCCCCGCGAATGAGACGCTGGTGGATGGGAGGCTGGCGGATGGTGGGTCGGGGGCTGGGTCCATGGCCGGGTCCTCGGTGTGTTCATCGCCCGGGTCAAGTGCGGTTTGCAGGTCCGGCAGAACTAGGTCCGGACCTAGTTGCCGGGGGGTGACCATGAACCGGTATCGCGACTGGCTCGAGCAGGCCAGGATCAATCTGGCCCGCGCGGAACGGAGCGTGGATATGAGCGACCACGCCTGGGCGTGTTTCGCCGCGCAGCAGGCTGCCGAGGCCGCGCTAAGAGCCCTGCACCTTCGCCGGGGCCAGGTCGCGTGGGGACATTCGATCATTGACCTCCTGGACACCCTGCCCGCGGAGGCATAGCCGACAGATACCCTGCTGGAGAAGAGCCGGGTGCTGGACAGGTATTACATTCCCACACGGTATCCCGACGTCCACCCGGCGGGGCCCGCCGCCCGCCACTACACGGCGCAGGAGGCCGGGGACGTTGTGTTGTAGGGATCGCCCGCGAGGTGCTCGAGCACTGTGAGCGTCAGAGTCTGGAAGCGTGACCCCAACGCAGTTCTGTCCAGGCTCCAGGCCTGGGCGCAGCAACTGGGCGAGGACCCCAGGGTGCTGGCCGTGGTGCTCTTTGGCTCGCTGGCCCGTGGCGAGGCCACGGCAGCGAGCGACGCCGACGTGCTGATCGTACTGCGGGACTCGGTGGAGGAGTTCGGCGAGCGCATGGTGCGCTACAAGCCGGTCGGACTTGGGGTCAGCGTGGAGGTCTTCCCCTACACACTGGACGAGGCGCGGAGGGCGCTCAGGGACGGCCGGGGAGTGATCGGCGTCGCGCTGAGGGAAGGGCGGGTGCTGCTCCCTAGGGGGCGCGGCCAGGAGGCCGTGGGCGAGTTGCTGAACGCTCCCGCCTGAGTCCCTCCGCTCCGGTATACGGCCGTCACTGAGGCAACCGGCGAAACGCCCGCTGGCGGCCGGGGCCAAACCGGTACACCAGGAAGTGGGAGTCAAAGGCAAAGCTGGGCGTGACCGTCTCCGAACGCCTACTTTCATTGACACTGGGCGTGCCATTTGGCACACTGGAAACGGACAGCCCGGCTGGGTCGACAGATCGCGGAGAGAATCATGGCATCCACATCTACTACCATTACGCGCTCCGCAAGGATGGAGCGCATCAAGGCCAAGCCCCTGCGGGAATGGTTCGGCCAGACGCAGGAGCAGTTCGCCACTGCGGTCGGCGTGGGCCGGCGCACTGTGGCCCGCTGGGAGGCCGCGGGCACCGGTCCTGAGCGGTACACCGCTGAGGGCAAGGTGGCTGCTGACATCACCGAGATCCGCAAGCTGGCCACGAGGTTGATGGGTGAGAAGACCGCCAAGGAATGGCTGCACGCGCCGATGCCGCTGCTCGCCGGACGGACCCCCATCGACACCATCCTCACGGACCGCGCCTCAACGGTCCTGCGCATCCTGCGCGAGGACCTGGAAGGCGGGTACTGAACCTCCCCGGACGATGCACAGCATCAGCATTCCCTCCCTGACAGGCGGGACGCCTTCAACGCCCTATACACCTCACTCGACCTTGCCGTGGCTCTGGCGGAGCGCATCAAGCGGACGGGCGCGACGCGCGTTGAGATCGTCGTGGGTATCGCACGCGTGCAGATCCGCAGAGTGGCGACGCTCGACGACCAGGCCATGAGCGAGTTGGGGACAAGCCGCGAGGAGGTCACGACGGAGGACTACACTCTGCCCCAGCGTCTCGGGCGCGCGCTGTTCGCGCAGGGCGCTGGCGCCATTGCCGTCCCCGCGGCGATCGCCGCCGTGGTCAAGTGGTTTCCTGAAATGCGCGTAGAACGTGGCCTGTCCACGCTGACGATCGCGACTCCGCGTTCCGGAACCAACCTGGTCATCTTCCCGGATAACCGGGACCCCTCCGACTCCAGGCGCGAGGTAGAGCGCTACACCTGCCTGCTGCAGGGCATCCCGACAGGTAGCGGGCATCAGCAGGCTTAGCAGCGGCGAGGTGACCGCCGTGTCAAGGTGGAAGACCCGTGGGTTGAACGATGTCGGACTCGGAATCATCAGATTTCCCTCCCGCAGGATTGTCGCCGTCACCTCAAACTGACCCACCTGGAACCTTACCGTCGGCCCGAGGATGTTGGGCGACATCCTGGCCAGGCGTTCCTGGACGTCCCTCGCGGTGCTCTTCCCCACGACGGTCGCCTTCCCCAGTCTCACGACCCGGGCCTGCCGGCCGGCCAGGGCCGGCATGTCGAGATGAAGCCCGGCCGCTTGAACCAGTACCTCTCCGCGGACACCGTGCAGCAGTACGGGCCTGCCTACGACCATCAGGTCCTCGAATGCGAGGACATCACCTACCAGGACCGTGCCTGAGGCAGAGATCTCAAACTGGGTTGAGGGGCTGCGGTGGAAGCGGCTGCTGCGATGATCGCCACCACGGCGGCGGCGCATGCAAGGCCGCGCAGAACGGTGCTTGCGGTCCTGCGGCAAGAGCAGGATTCTCCCGCGACCGACCCGCAAGCCAGGCCCAGTCGAGCCGATATCCCAATCGGGGGCTGCCTGGTGGTGCCGGGCTTGGACCGGGCTGCGGGTCTGGACAGTGGTGCGGAAGGGCGGGATGATTGGGAAAAGGCCAGGAGGTGTACTGCCATGCCCGTCCAGCTGCTGACGCGCCGCTTCACGGTGGAGGAGTACTACCGCATGGCCCAGGCCGGGATTCTCTCCGAGGACGATCGGGTCGAGCTGATCGAGGGAGCGATCGTCGAGATGGCCGCGATTGGGAGCAGACATGCTGCGTGCGTCGGCCGACTCACGGCCCTCTTCCCCCCCGTGCAGGCCGGGGGAATTGTGTGGGTCCAGAACCCCATCCGCATCGGAGAGCATTCCGAACCGCAACCCGACCTGGCGTTGCTCCGCCCGCGGCCTGACTTCTACGCCTCCGCGCATCCGGGCCCCGGCGATGCCTTCCTGCTCGTTGAGGTGTCCGAGACGTCCGCCGACGCCGACCGTGAGGTGAAGGTGCCCCTCTACGCCCGCGCGGGCATCCCCGAGGTTTGGCTGGCGGATCTGGAAGGCGAGGTCATCGAGATCTACCGGCAGCCCTCGCCCGAGGGCTACCGCGAAGGTCGGAAGGTCCGCCGCGGCGAGGCGCTGTCCCCTGAAGCTTTCCCCAACCTGACACTGGCCGCGGACGAGATACTGGGCTGACGCCCGCGCAGCATGCCGTGCGAGTAGCACCCTTGAGCCGCTCGGCGCTTGCCACGAAGCAAACCAAGCAGCCGTTGACAGGTCTCGTGGAGGCGTTTACGATGTATGCGATGTCTACACTTACCGTGTAGGTGGGAATCCATGCCGGCGACAAGGCAACGCAAACCAATCAGCGGACGGGTTTCGGAAGAGAACGAACGCCAACTGCGCGCTCTTGCACGCCAGGAGAGACGGACCGTCAGCCAGGTGCTGGCCCGGCTTGTGGAGGAAGGTCTCCGAATGCGCCGGCATCCCGGCATCACGTTCGTTGACGGCCCGCAGGGAAGACGGGCACACCTGGCAGGGACTGGCTTTGACGTGTGGGAGGTCGTTGCTCTCCACCGGGCTTACGAGGGGGACGTAGCGCGCCTCCTTGGCGATCATTCGGGATTGGATCGACGCGAGATCGAGATTGCCGTCGCATACGGGGAAGCCCATCGTGACGAGATTGACGGATTCCTTACCGAGAACGATCAGGCCGGCTGAGAGTGCCCCGGCTCTGGCTGGACAACCATCTCTCCCCAGCACTGGCTCGGAGCCTCCGAGCGCGGGGGCATGATGTAGTTGCCCTTCAGGAAGAGCCACGGCCTGTCCGGGATCTCCCGGATGAGCTGCTGTTGGTGGAAGCCTCGCGCCGAGAACGGGCAATCGTTACATACAACGTGCGAGACTCCGTTCATCTGCATCGGGCTTTTCTGGCAAGTGGCCGCTCACATTCGGGGATCGTCGTGGTATCGAGCCGGGCCATCCGCCAGGACGACATCGGGCGCCAAATGCACGCGCTGGCGGGTCTCCTTGAAGAGCACGAAGGGGCGGCTGATTTCCGGTACCGCCTGGTGTGGGCTACACCGCTACAACGGTGAGGCGATCGCTGGCCGGCCGCTGGCGGAGATTCTCGAGAAGGTAACCACGTGCGCCTAGACAAGTTCCTCCAGTCCAGCCGCCTCGTGAAGCGGCGCGCCATGGCGAACCGCCTGTGCGACGCCGGGCGTGTGGCGTTGAACGGCCGCCGGGCCAAACCCGCCGCCGAGGTCGAGGTGGGCGATCTGGTTGAAGTGAACTTCGGCCCCCGGCAGCTCGTGGTGAAGGTGCTGCGCCTGCCCGAGGGGCGTCCGTCCCCTGAGCCGCCATACGAGATCGTAGAGGATCGGCGCACGCTGGAGGCGTGGTAGGATATTCTATCCGGCCTCCCTTGAGGGTGAGGTTGAGGACGGTCCCGGCGTCAATCCCCAGCCGGCGCCGGAAGGCGGCGTTGATGCAGGCTTAGAGCAGGGTTACGCTGACAAGGGTGGGCCGCAACGGTAACGGCTCATCGAACGCCAACATCGGAAAGGTAGGAGCGATATTCATGCCCATGATCACCAGCATCACCGCACGCGAGATCATTGACTCACGCGGCAACCCCACGGTCGAGGCCGACGTCACGCTGAGCGACGGGGCAACCGGCCGTGCCGCGGTGCCCTCGGGCGCCTCGGTGGGCGAGCACGAGGCGCTGGAGCTGCGCGACGGCGATAAAGCGCGCTACCTGGGAAAGGGCGTGCGCGCGGCCGTCGCCCTGGTGTGCGAGCAGATCGCGCCCCGGCTGTCCGGCGCCGATCCCCTCGACCAGGCCGCGATAGACCGTGCGATGCTCGAGATGGACGGCACCGACAACAAGAGCCGGCTCGGCGCCAACGCGATCCTGGCGGTCTCGCTGGCCGTGGCTAAGGCCGCCGCCGCCTCGCGGGGACAGCCGCTGTGGCGGTCGCTGGGCGGTGAGGCGGCGTGCCTGCTTCCCGTGCCTCTGATGAACATCATCAACGGCGGCGCGCACGCGGACAACAGGATTGACGTACAGGAGTTCATGATCGCCGCGGCCGGCCTGCCCACGTTCGCCGAAGCGCTGCGGGCCGGGGTCGAGGTCTTCCACCACCTGAAGAAGGCGCTGCACGCCCAGGGCATGAGCACCGCGGTGGGCGACGAAGGTGGCTTCGCGCCCGACCTGCCGTCCACCGAGGCCGCGATCGAGGCGGTGCTGGCGGCGATAGAGTCGGCGGGATACCGGCCGGGTCGCGACATCGCGGTGGCGCTCGACGTGGCGGCAAGCAGCCTGTTCGAGCGCGGCGCGCAGGGCGCCGGAGGCGGTACCTACAACTTCGCGGGCGAGGGCCTGCGGCGCACGGGCCCTGAGGTGATCGAGTTCCTGGCCGCCCTGGTCGAGCGCTATCCCATCGTCTCGATCGAGGACGGCCTGGACGAGAACGCCTGGCCCGACTGGAAAGCGCTGACGGCGCGCCTCGGCGGCCGGGTGCAGATCGTGGGCGACGACCTGTTTGTAACGAACCCCCGGTTACTGCGCCGCGGCATCGCCGAGGGGGTCGGCAACGCGATCCTGGTCAAGCTCAACCAGATCGGCTCGCTGACCGAGACGCTCAAGACGATTGGGATCGCGCGGGCGGCGGGCTACGCCTCGATCATCTCCCACCGCTCCGGCGAGACCGAGGATACCACGATCGCCGACCTGGCCGTGGCCACCGGCGCCGGCCAGATCAAGACCGGCGCGCCCTCGCGCAGCGAGCGCGTGGCCAAGTACAACCAGCTCCTGCGGATCGAGGAGGCCCTGGGCGCACGGGCGCGGTACGCGGGTTGGGCGGCGTTCCCGGTGGGCGCGCGGAAGTAGGCACAAGGCCCTTCACAATGAGAGAGCTGCTGCGCGACATGTGGGAGATCCAGTCCGAGAAAGATGTGGAGCTGATAACTTCGCCATTGTCCGGCCAATTGACTTCGTGCGCACTCTCGGGCTGTGAACCCAGCTGCCCCGGCGCCCCGAGGTCGAGGGGCGGGGGAGTTCGGATCAGGAAGGCCGTTCCTCAGGATCGGGCTTCCCGAGAAACACCGTTACGCTCCTGAGCTCGTCCTCTGTGGAAAGTGACGCCAGGAGGTGCTCAAGGGCTCGTACCTGCCCTCCGATGTCCGCCTGGGCGATCGTCCCAGGGTGCACCAGTACAATCCCAAAGTGCCCGCGTTCACCCAAGGCCCACGCGCGCGCCAAGGTGGCGAAATCGTCGATGTTGTACGTGACCACCGCGCGCCGTTGCTCGGCTGCTGCTGCCAACAGGTGCTCGTCGCTGCGGCTGCGGAGCCAGGCATCGTCCTGAGCAGCCACGACGTCAAATCCTCGGGAACGGAGCGCGTCGGCGACGGCTCGTGAGAAGTGAACATCGAGCAGCAGGCGAGGCGGCACCTACGCGGGGATCTTCCGAACGAACGGGTACTCGCGCATCAAGTCCTCCATGGGCCGCTCGTTGCGGCGGATGCGATCTTCGATCTCGTCCGGATAGGTGCCCCCATACGCCAGGGCCAGCCGCATGTCGGCTTCCGACAATGCGGGCAGCGCCTCGCGGACCTTCTCGGGCGATCCGTAGGCATGCGCCAGCGCCACAATCTCCCAGACGTCGAGCCCGCTACCGCTGAGGTGCGCTCTGACGCCGCCCGGTCCCTCTACGAAGACGATGCCCGGAAACCGCCGCATCCGCAGCGCACGGTCAAGGAGCTCGTTGATGACCCGGCCGAGGGGCCTGTCGTCCCGGCGGGCAATATCGCGCACCTCGGCATCAACTTCCCGCTCAAGCCTCACCGAAACCGGCCTAACCACAGGCATTCCTGTCACCTCTACGCTACATTGTAGCATGCTTGGCCCGAGTCGTGCAGCCCCTCGGGGGGCAGACCGGTCCCTCCGCCGGTGCTGCCCACGGAGCGGCGTCAGGTGCGGGCACAGGCGCTCCCACTCGTCCGGGGAGCGCTCATTCTCAGCCTTCAGCGCCTCGATCTCCTCGGGGTAAGCGCGGTAGTACCGGAGAGGCGCATCGACCTGCCGGGGGCTGAGGTGTTCAAGGATCTGGAGGGTTCGCTGCGTGTCCTCCCCGCAGGCCTTGTGGATGGCGACGACCTCCCACACGTCAAGGCCGGTCCCTTCGATGCGGGCGCGGCGGTCCCCCGGAGCACCGGCGAACGCGATGCCGGCATGGCGGCGGGTCCGCAGCGCCTCTTCCACCGGTCGAAGCAGGACCCCGGCAGGAATCCGGGCGGCGCCAGCGAATCGCGGGATGGGGCAACCTGCCGGAGTCGTCCCTTCGTCGCAGCAGACGTCATGGCACACGCAGAAGCGCGCCGTCCTATCCTGCCCCCGGGCTCTCCCCGCCGCGTAATCCCGCGCTGGGCCGGACCGCTCGTGGCCACCGGCGTGCTGCTGGCGGTGGCGGTCGCGTTCGGCGGGGCTTACTGGGACGGGTTCAAGGTGCGGCGCGACTTGGGGGTCATGGTCCAGGAGCGGGACACGCTAAGGAAGCAGATCGCGCAGCTCCGCGAGGAGATTCGACTGCTGAACACGCCGGAGTACATAGAGCGGATGGCCAGGGAGCAGTTGGGGCTCATCCGGCCAGGGGAGATCGCCGTCATCCTGGTCCGCCCTACCCCTGGTCCCACCCCCGCGCCGCGTTGACACTCCTGGAGGGGCACGGGTGTAATCCGTCGCGCGCCAGAATCAGAGAAAGAAAGGAGCGTGTCTGTTAGAACATGGCGTTGGAAACAGGCAGCATCGTCGAGGGCACGGTGGTCAAGATCACCAACTACGGTGCCTTCATTGAACTCCCCGAAGGAAAGAGCGGTCTGGTGCACATATCCGAGATCGCCGACACCTATGTCAAGGACGTCAAAGACTACCTTAAGGAACGGGAGAAGGTCAGGGTCAAGATCCTCGGCCTCAACGACAAGGGCAAGCTCGACCTTTCGGTCAAGCAGGCGCTCTCGCCCGAGGAGCGTCAGGTACGAGGGCGGGCGCGCACCTCGTTCGACGACAAGCTGAAGGCCTTCTTGAAGGAGAGCGAAGAAAGGCTGCTCGACCTGAAGCGCAACACCGAGGCGAAGCGCGGCGGCCGGCGCCGGAAGTAGCGCGCACCGCCGCTTCGATCACCGCCACGAAACTCCGGTGGCGGTTCCTACTCAATCCCCAGAAGCCTGACCACCTCTTCAAACGCCCTCCAGATGATGTCGTCGCGCTCGAGCTGGCGCGACCTGTCCGAGATCTCCTCCCGCGCATCCAGCTCGGCCAGTTTCCCATCCATCTGCAGCAGCCGGTCCTGGATTTGCTGGATCTCGATCAGGACCGAAGCATCCGGCAGGGCGGACCGGATCTTTTCCA
>VGFA01000030.1 GCA_016869025.1 Armatimonadota bacterium
CCTTTGGGCACTCCTTGGACTTCATGTCCATGAGGCCCTTGTCGTTCGTCGCGTGGAGCTCCGTGTGCGGCCGGGCGCGCCAGGACCTGCCGTCGTCGAGATCGAGGCGCGGCGACTTGCGGAGCTTCGCGAAGACCTCGACGGACTCGTCGGTGGGGAGCAGTGGAAGCGACGCGGTGTCGTTCCAGGTCCGGATGTCCTCTCCGTAGAAGACGGCCGGCTCACGGACGATCCCGCCGGTGTAGCGGTCGAGGCTCGGGTAGGGCCCCCGCAGTGCGACGGGCGTGCGCTCAGCCTCGCGCCGGGCGACGGCGACGAGGCCGATCGTGTAGCGGTGCTCCGCTTCGTCGAAGACCCACCCCTTTGTGTTGAGCAGTGTCGTCACGTCCACGCCCTCGGCCCGCGAGAACACCTCCTGCCGGAACTCGGTCGAGCCCTTGGCGGCGAGCGCCGAGCGCGGCAGGACGACGCCGATGCGTCCACCGTCCTCGCACACGAGGTTCCAGAAGCGCCAGCAAAAGGCCTTGTAGAGGTCGGGGTCGCCCGTGCCCATCCCGGGGTACGATCCAGTGGTGAGCGCACGCCGTAGGGCCTCGGACTCGGCCAGCTCGCGCTCGTACGCCGCGACGAGGTCGGGCCGCTCCCGTCGGTACCTCTCCTTCGCCGCCTCCTGCTCGCGCTGCGGCAGGGACCGCAGCCCCGGCGAATGACGGGCCCAGTAAGCATGTTCCTCGAGGCGTGCCTTCTCCCACGGCGGGTTCCCCACGATCACGTCGAAACCCGGCCGCTCGCGCAGGAACACCTCGGGGAACGCTACGGAGAAGTGGAAGGCATGAAGGTCGCCGAGCCGCTCGCGGGCCGCCAGGTGCTCCTTCGAGCCGGGCAGGCGGTCGCGGATCTCCTCCCACTTGTTCAGGTCCGCTGTCACCGGCACGCCCGAGAGGCGCGCCGCGGTGACGAGGTCGCAGAGCGCCGCCGCCGGCGCCACCGCGGCGAGCGCCGCTTCCTGCGCCCTGCGCGCCCGGGCAAGGTCCGAGGGTGTCGCGTCGGCGAGGCGCGCGAGGCGCCGGAGCGGCTCGGCCGCGGCTCCGAGGAGATGCGCCGCGTCGATGGGGAACAGCGGCAGGCTCCCCTCCTCGATCTTCTCCTTCACCTCGTCGAGCCGCCCGATCCCGACGAGCGAGTTGCCGCGCACGAGGCCGTGGTCGAGGAGCGAGAGGGGCAGCCCCGGCACGAAGGTGTGGATCCAGATCGAGAGCCGCGCAAGCTGCACGGCCGTCGGGTTGAGATCCACGCCGTAGATGCAGCGCCGGGCGATCAGGCGGCGCAGGAGCTGCGTGTCCTCGATCTCGACCTGGTCGGCGAGGGGGCCGAGTGCCTCGAGCGCCGCCGCCCGGATGGTGGCGAGCTCCTCCGCGACGGCAGGCAGGCGCCTGCGCGAGAGGTAGCCCGTGAGCGCGCGCTCGATCCGGTCAACGGCGGCGACCAGGAAGTGCCCCGATCCCATCGCGAGGTCGGCGACGCGGAAGTCGAAGAAGCGCTCGCCGGCGTCCTCATCGCCGAGGGCGTCGAGGCGGGCTAGGTGCTCGGCGACCGCAGGCTCGAGCGAGCGTTCGAGCAGGTGCTCGACGGCGAAGTGCTTGGTGAAGTACGAGCCGGTGGACTTGCGCGCGCCGGAGGCGTTGTGCAGGTAGGTCTCGCCGCGCACGACCGCGGGCGCCTCGCCCTTCTTGCACGGGCGGTAGGCGCCCGACTTGTCCACGGCGAGGTCGGTCTCGGCGACGGAGAGCTCGCTCTCGAGGAGCCCCTCGTAGATCGTGCCGAACTCGCGCACGCCGAGGCTGCGGAAGTCGACGGGGCCGAGCCCTTCGGCGCCTTCGACCAGCAGCAGGTCCGAGAGCGCGGGGCCGAAGACGGTGTTCGGCAGCGAGAGCGCGCCGAGCCGCGCTCCGATCGGCGAGGCCTCCCCGTCCTCGGAGAAGAGCCCGCCGTCGTAGGCCGGCACGCCCCATTCGCGGTTGCCCCGGTCCACGGCGCCGAAGAGGCGCGTCACCTCGTCCCAGAGCGTGTCGCCCTCGTCGAACGAGGCCCCCTTGCGCCGGAGCTCGGCCAGTTCCTGCGCCTTGGTCTTGAGCGAGCGGCGCTGGTAGAGGCCGTTCCACCGGTAGGGCAGGAGGTCCTTGTCCTCGGCGTAGGCGACGAAGAGGAGCCGGAAGAGGACGGCGAGCGCCATCTCGTAGGTGTCGGCCAGGTCCTTCGCCGTCGGTTTCTTCAGCCCTCGTGCCGCGACGATCCCCTGCGCCAGCCGCGGTACGACCGACTGGTAGACGCGCTCGCGCAACCGCTCGGCAAGGTCGCCGGCGAAGCGGCCCGAGGCATCGAGTATCTCTTCCAGGCTCCCGCCAGGCGTGAGCGCCTCGGCCGAGCAGAGGAGCCAGAGATACGCGGCGGCTTCGTCGGGGAGGAGCCCCGCGTGGCACTCGACGTACGTCTCCGTGCGCCCGCGCCGGCCCACGCCCACGCCGACGCGCGCGGGATGGACGCGGATCTTGGCCCCGTGCTGGACGACCACCCACGGCAGGCCCTCGCGATCGGCGACGGCGAGCGCATAGGAGATGGGCGAGAGCCCCGAGAAGCGCTCGCCCGAGAGATCGGGCGCTTCCTCGCGCGCGAGCAGGACGGCGACCGCGACCTTGCGATCCCCCGCCCGCAGGATCGAGGTCGCGCCGTCGTGCCGTTCGATGCCGAAGCCGAGCGCTCGCAGGAGATCGGCGCCACGCTTGGCGAGCGCGCCGCGGGCCTTGCCGCCGGCGGCTTCCCAGTCTGCGCGTTGCCGGGCCCCGCGCTTGAGCTCGTGCGTGGCGAGGAAGCCCTCGTTGCGGACACCGGAGAACTCGGCCTCGAGGGAGGGCAGCGCATCGCGCAGCGCGCGCAACGCCGCGTGCCGATCGGGCTGCTCCAGCGACTCGCGGCAGATGCGCTCGACCTGGCCGCGGTCGACGCAGACGTAGGCCGGCGGGTCGTCCCCAGCCGGCCCGCAGATCGAGGCGCGCTCGCCGTGGAGCGCGACGAAGAGCAGGGGTGCGGCGCGGCCGCCGTTGCGGGCTTTCCATGCGGACCGCAGCGTTGTCGCGTTCGGCTGGGCCGCGGCCGTCGCCACCACCACCTCAAGCGGCGAAGTGCCGTGCCCCAGCGCGAGACCGACTCCTGCAAGCGAGCCGCCCGGAGGAAGCGCGACGGGGCGGAGGGGGATCCCGCCGAGAAAGGCTCCCGCCTCCGTGCTACCCGCGATCTCGCGCGCCATCGGTTCTCATTGTGACTCCGGGCCCCTCCAGAAGCACGGCCTCTCTCGCGCGTCGCCGTCGTGGCCGGCTAACCGTTGTGTTGTGCCGCGGGCCGGCACGACAGTCGGTAGAGCACGACGCTGGAGGCCCGTCGGCACCAACACAGGGTTAGCCGTTACCAAACGATTCCTCCGCCCAGCGGATTGCCGTGCTTCGATCGCCAAGGTACCTTGGAACGCCCGCTATTCGGAATGCTGTTCCTCCGTCCATGTCCTGCGCCCCGATGATTATTCCGCCGTGGCAGTCATTCATCTGACATTGAGACATCATGGTTGAATTGTTGACGATTAGAAAGTAGTCCGGGGTCAGAAGTATCTCGACGCCATTCAGGAGAAATCGTCCACGATTGATGACGATCCTATTCGGGACGTCAAAAGAAATGTCAACGAGGATCTTGCGCGGGGCATCGCGAATCACCAAGTTTCTTCCTACCAACCTTATGTCCCAGGGGGAAACCGAATAGATGAGTTGGTTGTTCTGGATCTGAAGGACGGGACTGTTCGTTTCATCGAAAAGCCTAAGCTGCAATAGCAGGTGACCCTCGTCGAGGACAAACGCGAGCAACGGGACTCCATCAACGCCGACAGGTACCGTAAAGGTGGGCACGCCGCCATACCGAAAGGTAAAGGTGTTCGACCCTAGCACGGCCTCGCATGTGTCACCTGAAAAGTGAAGATCGTAGGGTTTCGAGACCTCGGCACGCAGATTGAACGGGTTGGCGTTTGCTTCACGCACTGCTTCCATAGGGAGAAGTCCTGCAGTCTTCTCCCGGTGGTGCTGATCGCAAAGCAAGGTGATTTCGCCAGCAACGTGGCGCTGCACGTTCGCCCATCCGCGCATGTGCTCATACTCGTACAGGGGCATTCCGCAGATAACGCAGCCGAAGCCGCACCGCCTGCGCACCTCTCGTTGCACTGGATGCGGAATACTTCGAGATGTGGGCGGTGGTTGCTCTGGCACTTCGCTCACCTAGTGACGGCTAACTTGTGTCTAGCCTGACCAGCCTAACACCCCACCCGCGTCAGCCCAACACGACAGAAGCCACAGGACCCGTCCTCGGCAACTGCCCGACAGGTCCGGGTTTCGGCCACCCGAGGTTCCCCCTGTCAGGCATTATACTGCCCTTCCGGCCGGCCTAGCACCCTGGGGCGGAGGAATGGGCGCCCGAAAGGGACGGCCGGAGTGGCCGCGAAGAGAGGTAGGCAGCAATCCCAAAGGAGGATCCAATGAAGCGACTACTCGCCCTCACCGTCGCGGCGGTGATTATCGCCGCGGTCATATCCGTACCTGTGCTCGCCCAGGCGCCGACAAAGCCGGGGAGAGTCGTGCCGTTGAAGTTCACGATTGACTGGGTCTTTGATGGATCGTACGCGCCGTTTCTGCTTGCGCTCGAGAAGGGCTACTACGCCCAGGAGGGCCTGAACGTCACGATAGATCGCGGATTTGGCTCGGCGGACGCCGTGAGCAAGATAGCCGCGGGCGCCTACAGCCTGGGCTTCGCCGACATCAACACTATGATCGAGTTCAACGCCCGCAACCCCGGGCGTGAACTGGTGTCGGTCGCGATGGTGTTCGACGCCATTCCCTCGAGCATCGTGACGCTGCGGCGTGAGGGCATTACCCGTCCGATCGACCTCTACGGGAAGAAGCTGGGCGCGCCGGCCGGCTCGGCCCCGCGCGTGCTGTGGCCGCTCTTCGCCCGGGCGATCGGCATGCACCCGGCCTCGGTGGAGTGGGTGACGATGTCCCCGCCCCTGCGTGAGCCGATGCTGCTGCGCGGTGAGGTGAACGCCGTGGCGGCGTTCTCGTTCAACGCCTTCATCACGCTCAAGACCGCGCGGGTCGACCCGGCCGACATCATCATCTTCCAGTACAACGAGCACGGCCTGCCGCTGTACGGCAACGCCATCCTTGCCCATCCTTCGCTGCTGCAGAGCGAGCCCGACGCGGTGCGCGGGTTTGTCAGGGCCATGACGCGCGCCTGGAAGGACACGGTCGCGAACCCTGCCGAGGCGATCAGCGCCCTCAAGCGCCGCGACCCGATGATCAACGAGGATGTGGAGCGCGAGCGCCTGGTGCTGGCGCTGCAGCACGTCGTCCTGACCAAAGACGTGCGGGCGGCCGGTCTCGGCGGCGTCAAGGGCGAGCGCCTGAGCCGTTCGGTTGACCTGGTGACAGAGGCGTTTGGCCTGCCCCTGAAGCCAGCCTGGCAGCGCGTCTTCACCGACAAGTTCCTGCCGCCCCGGGCCGAGCGCATGCTCGTAGCGAGGTAGGCGCCGGCGCAGGGGGCTCGCGCCGGGGGCGGGAAGGGAGGCGCTTCCCAGACCGCGAAGATGTAGGTCGCACCGGAATCAAAGCATGCGTTCTGGCACCCGGAGAATCCTGTCCTGCTTAAGGAGGGACAAGCTGTGAGGACATTTGTCGCCGTGTTTGCAGCGACGCTGGCCGTCGTGGTGCTCGCCACGGGATTGGGCTTTGCCCAGCCGGCCAGGCAGACGACCTGGAAGTTCACCCTGGACTTCATCGTGCAGGGACCGCAGGCGCCCTTCCTGGTCGCCCTGGAAAAGGGCTACTATGCCGCGGAAGGCCTGAACATCACAGTTGATCGCGGCTTCGGCTCGGCCGACGCGGTGACCAAGATCGCCGGCGGCGCCTACAACCTGGGCTACGCCGATATCAACTCAATGATCGAGTTCAACGCCAGGAACCCCGGCCGGGAACTTGTGGCCATCGCAATCCTCCTGAACGAGCCGCCCTTCTCGATCATCACGCTGCGGCGCGAGGGAATCACGCGCCCGATCGAGCTCTACGGGAAGAAGCTGGGCGCGCCGGCCGGGGACGCCCCGCGCCGCCTCTGGCCGCTCTTCGCCCGCGCGGTGGGCATGCACCCCGCCTCGGTCGAGTGGATCACAATGGACGTGCCGCTGCGCGAGCCGATGCTGGTCAGGGGCGATGTCAATGCCATCTCCGGATTCTACTTCACCTCGTTCATCAACCTGAAGGCTGCGCGTGTAGATCCGGCCGAGATCGTGGCGTTCATGTACAACGACCAGGGCCTTCCCCTCTACGGCAACGCCATCATGGCGCCGCCGGCCCTACTCGAGCGCGAGCCCGAGGCGGTCCGCGGGTTCCTCAGGGCGTTTGTGCGCGCGTTGAAGGACACGATCAACAACCCATCAGAGGCCGTCGCCATAGTCAAGCGGCGCGACCCGCTGCTGCGCGAGGACGTAGAGCTCGAGCGCCTGCATCTCGCGCTCCGGCACAATATCCTGACCAGCGACGTGAAGTCCCACGGCTTCGGCGTGGTCAAGGGCGAGCGCCTGAGCCGGTCCGTTGATCTGCTGACCGAAGCGTTCGCGCTCCCTGTCAAGCCAAGGTGGCAGCAGGTATTCACAGACAAGTTCCTTCCTCCCAAGGCGGAGCGAATGCTTCCCGTGAGGTAGAATAGGCGCTGCAGGGATAGGAAAAACCTAGCGCACGAGGGGTCAACAGATGAGGCGACTGGGGCTCGAACGTGAGCTCGTAGATAGGACTGTTTATGAGCGCGCGGTGGGACGCTTCCGCGACGCCGGGATCGTTCTGCCCACCTTTGCTGAACTCGCAGAACCCTCCCGGATCCCCGCGCGGATACAGAAGGCACTTTCGGGCGTGGACCCCGATGCCCCGCACCCGCTGAACCTCTTCAGGGTGCACTGGTTCAACGGTGCAAACCGCACCGACCGGGTGGCATCACCCGAGCACATTGTGTTACCCAAGGCGCTCACCGGGGTGGACGCACGCATCGTGGTCGCGCTCGGCGACCGCTTCCCGATGATCCGCGCCCACAAGGTGCTGGCCGCCTACGGGTGCATAGCCCCGCGGATAATCACTGGGCAGTTCGATCCTACCGCCCACCGGGCGGTCTGGCCGTCCACCGGCAACTACGCTCGCGGCGGCGTGGCCATTTCGCGCATCATGGGATGCCGGGGAATCGCGGTGCTGCCCCAGGGCATGAGCCGGGAGCGCTTCGAGTGGCTGGAGCGCTGGATAGCCGATCCCCGGGACATCATCCGGACGCCCGGCACCGAGAGCAACGTCAAGGAGATCTACGACAAGTGCGCGGAGCTGGAACGCGATCCGGCCAACATCATCTTCAACCAGTTCTGCGAGTTCGGAAACCATCTGGCGCACTACCTGTGCACGGGCAGGGCGCTCGGGCGCGTTTTCGAGTCGCTGCAGGCCGGCGAGCCTGATCTTCGGCTGCGCGCCTTCGTCTCGGCCTCGGGCTCGGCCGGCACCCTGGGCGCCGGCGACTACCTCAAGGAGCACTGCGGCGCCAGGATCGTGGCCATGGAGGCCCTCGAGTGCCCCACGATGCTCTACAACGGCTTTGGCGAGCACAACATCCAGGGCATCGGTGACAAGCACATACCCTTGATCCACAACGTGACGAACACCGACGTGGTGGCGGCGGTCTCGGACCAGAGCACCGACCGTCTCGACGTGTTGTTCAACACTCCTGCCGGTCGCGAGTACCTCGTGAGCCGGCAGGGCGTGCCGCCCGCGGTGGTTGAACTGATGCCGGCGCTGGGACTCTCCAGCATCTGCAACGTGCTCGGGGCGATCAAGACCGCAAAGCATTTCGGGATGGGCCCTGACGACGTCGTCGTTACCGTCGCCACCGACGGCGCCGCGATGTACGCCACCGAGAGGGAGAAGTCGCTGAAGAAATACTACCCCGGCGGCTTCGATGCGGTCGCCGCGGGCGAGACGTTCGCCGGACACCTGGGCAGCGTCACCAACGATCACTTGCTGGACATGACCCACGCGGATCGGGATCGGGTCTTCAACCTGGGCTACTTCACCTGGGTGGAACAGCAAGGGGTCTCGCTTGAGGAGTTCGAGGCCAGACGGGATCAGCGGTTCTGGACCGAGATGCGCTCGATCATCCCGGCCTGGGATGCGATGATCGAGGAGTTCAACGGACGGACGGGGGCGGCCGCGGCGCTGTGAGCGCTTCTCTATCCATTGTTGTCTGCGCCGGGTGCGGCGCCGCGGCGGCGCCCGGCGATCCCTACCCCTTCCGGTGTCCCAACGCCGGAAGGGGCGATGATACCGATCACGTGATGACGGTCGTGCTGGATGCGGCGCGCCTCAACTTCCCCGGGGAGGGTCCGGCCAACCCCTTCGTACGATACCGCACGCTCTCGCACTCGTACCATCTGGGCTTGGGGCATAGCATGACCGACGCAGATCATGTCGGCCTGGTCGAGGAACTCAACCAGGCCGTGGCACAGGTGGATGGACATGGGTTCGCGGCCACACCGTTCTTCCGGAGCGAGGCGCTGGGCGCCCGCCTCGGATTCGCCAGAGGCGGCGTCTGGGTGAAGGACGAGACCGGCAACGTCTCGGGGTCGCACAAGGCGCGCCATCTGATGGGGCTGCTGATCCACCTGGAGGTCGTCGAACGGGCCGGCCTGACCGCCGGCCGTGGCGCCGGCGCACCCGATTTGGCAATCGCGAGTTGCGGGAACGCGGCGCTGGCCGCCGCGGTGGTGGCCCGGGCCGGCGGGCGGCGGCTCCGGGTGTTCGTGCCTACCAGCGCCGACCCTGTGGTGCTAGCGCGGCTGGAGGCACTGGGTGCGCACCTGACGATCTGCCCCAGGGAGGAAGGCGTGCCGGGCGATCCCACCTACCACCGGCTGCAGCAGGCGGTGCGCGAGGGCGCCTTGCCGTTCACCTGCCAGGGTCCGGACAATGGACTGACGATAGACGGCGGCAAGACCCTGGGATACGAGATCGCCGCGGATCTGGCCGGCGGAGTCGCTGCGCCGGATGGCGGCGCGATCCTGGACCGCCTGTTCATCCAGACAGGCGGCGGCGCGCTGGCCAGCGCGGTGATCCAGGGGCTCGGGGACGCGGTGCGCCTGGGCGCGCTCACCCGAATGCCGCGGATCCACGCGGTGCAGACCCTTGGAGGCCATCCTCTGAAGCGGGCCTACGACCGGCTGCTGGAGCGGGTCGGAGCGGCTCCCGGCAGCGGGTCGGTTCCTGACAGCGGGCCAGGGAGCCGCGAGCGTGTCGAGGAGGCGCTGCGCTACGCCGCCGGGCACCGCTCGCAGTTCATGTGGCCGTGGGAAGAGGAGCCGAAGAGCATCGCACACGGCATCCTCGACGACGAAACTTACGACTGGCTGGCGGTTCTCCGCGGGATGGTAACCACCGGGGGCACTCCGGTCCTGGTCTCGGAAGAAACGCTGAAGGAAGCCAACGCGCTGGCCCAGGCCGCCACGGGCATCAGCGTGGATCACACCGGCTCAGCCGGGCTGGCCGGGCTGCTGCACCTCCACCGCGAGGGCGGCGTTGGGCCGGAAGAACGCGCGGCGGTGTTGTTTACCGGCGTGAAACGATGAGACAATACAAGGGCCGAATGGCCAGCACAAAGGGAGGAACAGGTTAATGAGAAGCTTTCTCGGTAGGGATATCCTGTCGCTCAAGGATTTCGAGCGCAACGAGTTCTTCCGGGTCTTCCAGGTGGCGGACGACCTGAAGCCCTTCGCGCGCGACAGGCGCAACACCGATCTCTTGAAGCACAAGACGCTGGTCACAGCGTTCTACCAGCCCAGCACCCGCACGCGCCTGGCCACGGAGGCCGCCATGCTACGGCTGGGAGGCAGCGTGCTGGGGTTCTCCGATGCCAAGATGACGCGCGCAGGCGACTTCTACCAGGAGTCCATCAAGGACACGGTGCACATGCTCGAATACTACGGCGATGTCATCGCGATGCGCCACTTCCAGCAGGGCGCGCCGCACGAGGCGGCCCGCTGGGCCTCGGTTCCGGTAATCAACTGTGGCGACGGCTGGGGGGAGCACCCCACCCAGGTGTTGATAGACCTGTACACGATCCAGCGCGAGATGGGAACGCTGGACGGCCTCAAGGTGCTGTGCGTGGGCGACATGCGGATGCGCACCATGCACTCGATCCTCTACGCGATGTCGCAGTTCGACACAGAGGCGTTCGTGGTCTCGCCGCCCGAGATGTCCCTCCTTCCCGAGTTCAAGGCAGAACTCGACGCGCTCAGCGTCCGGTACCGGGAGGTCGCCACGGCCGAAGAGGTCATCGGCGAAGCAGACGTGATCTACATGGAGCCCGTGGTCCAGCCCGACTACACGAAGTCCCGTGACGAGCGCTCCGGCGACGTGGGACTCACCCCAGCGGCCTACAAGATCACCCGCCAGTTGCTGCGCGACAAGGGCAAGAGCAGCGCGATCGTGCTGCACTCCCTGCCGCGCATGGACGAACTTACCACCGACGTTGACCCCACCCGCCACGCCAGGTACTGGACCGAGGCGTTCAACGGCGTGGTCGTTCGCATGGCGCTGCTGGCCCTCGTGCTGGGCGCGGTGGAATAGGAGAGATCCCGATGCAGACGTATCTACGCGGACGCGACCTTATCACCCTGCAGGAGTGGACCAAGGAGGAGATAGACACCGCGCTGGACGTGGCACTGGACCTCAAGCGAAGCCGGGCCCTCGACCAGCCGCACGCCATCCTGCGCGACAAGGTTCTGGCGATGCTGTTCTTCTTCTCCAGCACGCGCACCCGCGCCTCGTTCGAGGCCGGCATGGCGCAGTTGGGCGGCCACGCGCAGTTCATCGAGAGCCGCACCACCCAGATCGCCCACGGCGACACCGCCAAGGAGATCGGCGAGATCCTGGGACGCTACAACGACGGCATAGCCATCAGGCACGTGGACTGGGGGGCGGGCAACAAGTACATACGCGAGGTCGCCCAGGCCAGCCGCGTGCCGGTGCTGAACATGCAGTGCGACATCTACCACCCGTTCCAGGCGCTGGCGGACCTGCTGACCATCATTGAGAAGAAGGGCGATCCGCGCGGCAAGACCATCACAGTGAGCTGGGCCTACGCCGCCAGCTACCAGAAGCCGATCAGCGTGCCGCAGAGTCTGATCCTTCTGATGCCCCGCTTCGGCATGAACGTCCGGCTGGTCCATCCGCCGGGATTCCAGCTCATGCCCGAGATCGTGGGGCAGGCGCAGGAGAACGCCCGCCGCGCCAAGGTCGGGTTCGAGATCATGGACGATTTCGAGGCCGGCATTCGCGGTACCGACGTCGTCTACGCGAAGAGCTGGGGCGCGCTGCTGACCGTCAAGAGCGATGAGGAAGGCGCGAAGCACTCCGCCAAGTACAAGAACTGGATCACCGACGAGCGGCGCATGGCAATGGCCGGCGAGGACGCAATCTACATGCATCCCCTGCCCGCCGACCGCAACATCGAGGTCTCCGACGCGGTGATTGATGGGCCCCAGTCGGTGGTCTACGACGAGGCCGAGAACCGGCTCCACGGCCAGAAGGCCGTGATGGCCCTGACAATGAGTTAGCCGGGGGGAGAGCGTATGGCCGGGCGAACCGCGGTAGTGGCAATCGGCGGGAACTCGCTGATCAAGGACTCAAAACGCCAGACGGTGCAGGACCAGTACGAGGCCGCCAGGGAAACCTGCCGGCACATCGCAGGCATGATCCGGGACGGCTGGGACGTGACGATCGGGCATGGCAATGGACCCCAGGTTGGCTTCATCCTGCGCCGGTCCGAGCTGGCAGCCCACGAGCTGCACGAGGTGCCGCTCGACGTTTGCGGCGCCGACAGCCAGGGCGCCATCGGCTACGCGCTCCAGCAGAACCTGTACAACGAGTTCCGCCGGCTCGGCATCAAGAAGGATGCAGTTACCGTGGTGACGCAGGTCGAGGTGAGCGCGGACGATCCTGCCTTCCAGAAACCGACCAAACCGATCGGATCGTTCATGAACGCGGAGAAGGCCCGGCGCCGTCAGGCCGAGGAGGGCTGGACCGTGGTCGAGGACGCGGGAAGGGGCTGGCGGCGCGTCGTCGCCTCTCCCGTCCCGATCCGCATCGTCGAGGAGGAGGCGGTCAAGCGCCTGATCGGCGAGGGGTTCGTGGTCATCACCGTGGGCGGAGGCGGCATCCCGGTCGTGGCCGACGCGGAAGGCAACCTGCGTGGCGTGGCCGCTGTGATTGACAAGGACCTGGCTTCGTCGCTGCTGGCAACGGTGATAGGCGCCGACCTCTTCGTGATAACCACCGCGGTGGAACAGGTGGCCCTCAACTTCGGCAAGCCCGACCAGCAGGTGATCCGGCAGATGACCCTGTCCCAGGCCAGGGAGTACCTGGCCGAGGGCGTCCACTTCGCCAAGGGCAGCATGGCGCCCAAGATGGAGGCGGTCATCGGCTACCTGGAGCGGGGTGGAGGCGAGGCGTTGATCACCAACCCTGAGAACCTGGAGCGGGCGCTGGGCGGAGAGACCGGCACGCGCATCACCGCGGGCTGAAGGCGGAGGCAGGTTGAAGGCGCTGGAGTTCGAGCTCAACGGACGGCAGGTCTCGCTGGAAGTCCGAGAGGGCGCGACTCTGCTGGAGGTCCTCCGCGAGCAGTGCGGCCTGACCTCGATGAAGGACGGGTGCGCGCCAGAGGGCTCGTGCGGCGCGTGCACGGTGCTCCTGGACGGCAGGGCAGTCGTGTCGTGCGCCCAGCCCGCGGAGAGGGCCGCCGGACGGCAGGTGATTACGCTCGAGGGGCTGCCCGAGGAGCACCGCGCGCAGTGGGCGGATTGCTTCGTCGCCTCCGGCGCGTCCCAGTGCGGGTTTTGCACGCCGGGTATCGTGATGAAGGCCGAGTCCATGCTGGCCCGCAATCCCGATCCCTCCCGCGATGAGATCGCCAGGGCCCTGGCCGGCAACCTCTGCCGGTGCACCGGCTACGTCAAGATCATTGACGCCATCAGCTACGCCGCCGGCGCGCGACGCGGGGAGCCGATTCCCGTCACCAATCGCAGCGGCAAGGTAGGATCGCGCACCGCGCGGTACCAGGGCCGAGATCTGGTCCTGGGCCAGAAGCCGTTCGTGGCCGACATGCGCGTACCCGGCATGCTCCACGGCGCCGTGCGGTGGTCCGATCACCCCCGGGCGAGGGTGTTGCGCATTGACGTATCGAAGGCGCGCGCCCATCCCGGCGTCGTCGCGGTGGCCACCTGGCAGGACGTGCCGGGAGAGCGCCGGCAGGGCTTGATCTTCAGCGACTGGCGGCAGTTCGTGGCCCAGGGCGAGGTTACGAACTACGTCGGCGACATACTGGCGGTCGTCGCGGCCGGGTCCAGGGCCACCGCGCGCGCGGCCGCATCCCTCGTGGAAGTAGAGTACGACGTACTGCCACCGGTCACCGACCCGTTCGAGGCGCTGGCAGAGGGCGCCCCGGCGGTTCACGAGATGGGCAACCTGCTCTCGACAACGAGGGTGCAGCGCGGCAACGCGGGTGCGGCGCTCGCGGGCGCGGCGTTCGTGGCCGAGGAGACCTTCCGTACCCAGACCGTTGAGCACGCGTTCCTCGAGCCGGAGGCATGCCTGGCAGTACCTTCCGAGAACGGCGGCGTGCACTTCTTCTCGCAGGGCCAGGGCATCTGGGAGGACCGCCGCCAGGTGGCATCGGTGCTCGCGCTCCCTGAAGAGAAGGTCCGGGTCACGCTGGTCTCCAGCGGCGGCGGCTTCGGCGGCAAGGAGGACCTGAGCGTCCAGGCGCACGCCTCACTGCTGGCCCTGATGGCCGGCAGGCCCGTGTTGGTGGCGCTGTCGCGGCGGGAGAGCATCCGCTTCCATCCCAAGCGCCATCCCATGACCATGGAGTACACGGTCGGGTGCGACGCGGAAGGCCGCCTTCTCGCAGTGCGCGCGCGGATCGTCGGGGACACCGGCGCCTACGCCAGCGTAGGAGACAAGGTTCTGGAAAGGGCGGCGGGCCACGCCTGCGGTCCGTACCGCGTGCCGAACGTGGACATTGAGGCAAGGGCCGTGTTCACCAACAACCCGCCCGCGGGCGCCATGCGCGGGTTCGGGGTCAACCAGGTCAGCTTCGCGATGGAAGCGATGATGGACACCCTGGCCGATCAGGTGGGCATAGACCGCTGGGAGATCCGGTGGCGCAACGCGCTGGATGTCGGTGATGTCTTCGCCACAGGCCAGAAGCTTGGGCAGGGCGTGGGCCTGAAGAAGACGCTGCTCGCGGTGCGCGATGCCTTCCATTCGGCGCGCTACGCCGGCATCGCCTGCGCCGTGAAGAACACGGGAATCGGCAACGGCCTGACGGAGTACGGCAAAGCGGTGCTGCGCGTCGAGGACGACGGCACGGTCACGGTGTTTCACTCCTGGACCGAGATGGGACAGGGAGTTCATACCATATTGCAGCAGGTGGCCTGCGAGGAGTTGGGCCTGACGCCCGACCGGGTGAGTGTCGCAGTTGACACGGCGCGCGAGCTGAGCACCGGTGAGACCACGGCCTCACGCGCCACGGCGCTGGGCGGGCTGGCGGTCATCGAGGCGGCGAAGCGCCTGCGGGCCGCGCTCGGGGGCAACCACCTGGAGTCGCTGGCCGGACAGGAGTTCTACGGCGAGACCGTGATTGACTGGACATCCAAGCCGACCCCTGGCGTCGAGAATCAGATTACGCACTTCGCGTACGGCTGGGCCACACAGGTGGCGATCCTCGACGATGACGGGCGGGTGGCTAGGGTGATCGCGGCGCACGACGTCGGAAGGGTCATCAATCCCACGCTGCTGGAAGGCCAGATAGAAGGGTCCGTCCACATGGGGATGGGGTACGCGCTCTCCGAGGAGCTGGTGCTGAAGGGCGGGGTACCGGTGACCGACACCATCAAGTCGCTGGGCATCGTGCCCGCGACCGGGATGCCCAAGGTCGAGTGCATCTTCGTCGAGGAGTTTCAGCCCGAAGGACCTTACGGGGCCAAGGGGGTTGGGGAGATCGGCAACATCCCAACGGCCGCGGCGATCGCCGGCGCGCTGTGGTC
>VGFA01000031.1 GCA_016869025.1 Armatimonadota bacterium
GGAGAGATTGACTCGGGGTTGTGGCACCACAGGCAGCGAAGCGGGCATCCTTTGAGGAAGACGGTCGTCCGGATGCCGGGCCCGTCGTTCACGGCGAACCGCATGATGTTGAAGACGACCCCGGTCATGTCCTGGGAGACACCCGCAACGCTGCGGCGCCTCCCTTCATGGAGCGCGTGGCGCCGTGCGATCGGTCCGGTACTCGCTGACGTTCACCCGCTCGGCCCAGGCGAGATGGTCGGACATGGCTCTCCGCGCGGTCTCCGGCGATCGGGCCGTGATCGCCTCAAAGAGCGCGCGATGCCCCTCACGCGAGGTCGGGATCCGGTCGGCGCTCGCGGTGATGCTGACCCTGCGCACGAACATGAGCAGCTCGCGCATCGAGTCGATGAGCTGGAGGAAGAGCCGGTTGTGGGTGGCCCTCAGCACCGCGTCGTGGAACGCCACGTCCTGCGCCGCGTAGGCCTGCGGGTCGCCGCCCACCCCATCGAGCGCGTCGAGTTGCTGGCGCATCGCCGCAATATCGTCATCTGTCGCGCGCTCCGAGGCCAGCGCGGCCGCCTCGGTCTCGATGACCCTGCGCAGCTCGAGACTCTCCTTAAGGATGCCATCATCCACGCCGACCTCTAGCCGCGCGGCCAGGATCTCGGGCGAGAGGTCGCGCCATGCGCTGGGCTCGCTCACCCGGCTGACACGGCCCTGACGGGTCTCGATCATTCCAAGGGTGGCCAGGATCTTGAAGGCCTCGCGGATGACCGGCCTGCTTACCTCGAATCTGCGGGCGAGGTCGCCGGATGAAGGAAGGGGTTCACCCGGCCGAAAGTGGCCGAGCAGGATGCTCGTGATCAGTGCTTGGGCGGTCTGACGCGAGAGCGTCTCCCTGGCAACCCCGGCACCGACTAGCGATCCGGTCCGCTGCGAGTCAGGTTGAGTGTTGTCCATGGGCGGACTTGTCATGTTACCTGACAAGCCCGATTGTACACGCACCCCTCGAATCAAGGCAATAGGCCTGGCGCGAGACGCTCGCCGCAAAGAGTGCTCGCCAGGACGCTGGGGACGCTGGAGCACGCCGATGCGCGAACAGACGTTCGAGTTCCCGTGCAACCGCCTACACCAACTCCCACACCAACTGGGGAATCCCCTGGCGCGCAGTGCCAGGCGGTCAGATCACAACAAGATCGCGCGTGAGCGTGTTGAAATCCTCGAATCCCGCCTCCGTCAAGCAGACAACGTCCTCACATTGGAAGCCCCCGATGCCGTCGATGTACCACGGAAGCTCGACGGCGAGGACCATGCCGGGCTCAAGCACGCGCACTTCCGCCGCGCTGATCACCGGCGTCTCCTCGAGGGGGTCCAGGCCGATGCTGTGGCCGATGTGCCCCCGGAGGTACGTGCCGAAACCGGCTGCGCGCATGGCCTCCATGCCGGCGAAATAGACGTCACAGAATCGGCTGCCGGGCCGCACTGCGGCCAGGGCGGCGTCGTGCGCGCGAACGAGTGCGGATTGGATCCGTCTTTGCGCCTCGTTGGCCCGGGCGTAGACGAAGGTGCGGGCGATGTCCGAATGAAGGCCGCAGACGTCGGCGCCGCAGTCGAACATGATCTGGTCGCCCGGGCGGATGGTCGCGTCCGGCGTGCTGACCCAGGGATGTGGCCCAATGCGAACGCTGGCCCCGGCCATGCGGAATCCGGACACCCCGCGGCGCTGAACTGCCTGAAGCGCGCCCATCTGGAATCGAAGGCGGATGTCGGCGTGGCTCGTCGTCTCGCTCACGCCCTCTACGGCCGCGAGAATGCCCTGCTCGGCCACCCAGACGGCGGTGCGCAGGTGGGCGATCTCCTGCGGTGTCTTGATCGATCGCAGTTCTCGCAGCAGCGGGCTTGCGTCCACGAACGTGACGCCCGGCAGGGCCTCATGGAGCCGCGTGAACGCGCCCTGAGAGATGAAGTCGAGGTCGAGCCCGATGTGCGCGTCCAGCAGGCCTCGCGCCATCAGGAGTTGCCTCAGCACGTCGAGGATGACTACCGTGCCAAAGAAGCCCGGCCGCCGCTCTGGTTTGAGCCGGGCCGACCGCGCCTCGCGCAGCGCAGCGGCGATGTCAGGCGCGGCCACATCCGCGTCGGACACGCTGTCGAGATCGACCCATATCGGATACCCGCGGACATCCTCAATGCCCGAAGAGGCGCGGGCCCCTGCGATTTCGTTCTCGGCCACGACCATGGCAAGGTTCGAGCCTGTAGCCGGCACCAGGGCCCATGCAGTGGGCAGGCCGGCCTCGTACCACATCTCGCCCATGAGGCTGCCAAAGCCTGTCACGTGCGCCACGTTCTTTGGCGCCGACACGAGCAGGGCGTCCATCCCGCGAGCAGACATGCGCTGAGTCGCCTTCTTTATGTCCATGGATCTGTGCGGCCCCTGGTCCTCCCCGGCCATTCCCTCCTACCCTTCACGGCGTGTCACGGCAATCAGGGTGTCTGGCGCTGCTCAAAGGCCCGCAGCACCGCCTCCTCGGCGTGAATCGTCGTCGTATCGAACAGTGGAACCGGACTGTCCTCTGGCTGCACGAGCAGCATGATCTCCGTGCATCCCAAGATGACGGCCTCGGCGCCATCGGCGACGAGACGGTCGATCACGGCCCTGAATCGCGCTCTCGACTCGGGTCGCACCTCGCCGCGGACGAGCTCCCGGTAGATGACGTCGTGAACGGTCTCGCGATCCTCCGGTCCCGGGATAATGACGTTGAGACCGAACTGCCGAGCAAGGCGCCCCTTGTAGAAGTCCTGCTCCATCGTGAAGGCCGTTCCCAGGAGCCCGACTCGACCGACCCCCGCCGCGTTGATCCGAGCAGCGGTGGGGTCGGCGATGTGGAGGAGCGGAATCGAGATGGCCGCCGCCACGTCGTCGGCCATGCGGTGCATCGTGTTGGAGCATATGAGCAGGAAGTCGGCGCCGCCTCGCTCGAGGCGCTGGGCGGCATCGATCATCAGGCGCGTTGCCGCCTGCCAGTCGCCCATGTGCTGGAGCGACTCGATCTCGCCGAAGTCAAACGAGTACATCAGGGTTCGGGCGGAGTGAACGCCGCCTAGCCTCTGCTGTGCCAAGCGATTGATGATGCGGTAGTACTCCGCCGACGATTCCCAGCTCAGCCCCCCAATCATGCCTATGAGCTGCACTGATCTTCTCTCCTCTCCGCGATCTACCGCCGCTTCAGGCGGGGGTCAAACGCCTCGCGAAGGCCGTCTCCGACGAAGTTGAAGCTGGTTACCGTCAGCGCGATCATAGCGCCGGGGAAGACCGAAAGCCACGGCGCCCTCCTAAGGTAGTTCTGCGCGTTCTGCAGCATGTTGCCCCATGTCGGGGTGGAAGGATCGACGCCAAATCCCAGAAAGCTCAGCGCGGACTCGGCAAGAATGGCGTTGGCAACCGCCAGGGTCGCTGCGACAACCATTGGCGCAGTCGTGTTTGGGATGATATGCCGGATGACGATGCGCGCGTTCGGAAGACCGATGGCACGAGCCGCCGCAATGAACTCCTGCTCGCGCAGCGACATGGTCTGCGCCCGGACAAGTCGGGCCACGCTGACCCAGCTGATCCCGCCCAGCAACAGCACAAGTAGAGGCGGCGTGACCTTGATGAAGGCGCCGAGCACCATGGCGAGCGGGAGCATCGGAATCGACCACAGCACGTCCATTAGACGGGAGATCGCGCTGTCAACCCACCCCCCGCTCCACCCCGCCGTCGCGCCCAGCGCGGCTCCGATCAGCACCGTAAGCCCCGAGACCCCAAGCCCGACGACAAGCGACACACGGGTCGCGAATATCAGGCGACTCAAGGTGTCGCGACCGAGGGGGTCGGTGCCCAGCCATGCGGTTCGTCCGGGCGTGGAGAAGGCGTTGAAGTAGTCAAGGGCGTCCGGGTCGCGCGGGGCGAGCCAGGGTGCAAACACGGCGATGCAGATGAGAACGACAATCGTTGCGGCACCAAACCTAGCCAGCGGGTTGCGGCGAAAGTCGCGCCAGCTCCGCGAGTACGCGGGGGCAATCGACCCCGGCGCCTCCGGGCCGGTCGGGCTAGCCGCGCGCTTCGACGCGGATCCGGGGATCGACGAGGGCATAGGCGACATCCGCGGCCAGGTTGCCAAGAACCGCAAGCACCGCGAGGACCATAAAGTCAGCTATCAGCACGGGGTAGTTCCTGCCGAGCAGCGATTCGATTATGAGACGTCCGTTCCCCGGCCACGAGAAGATGGCCTCGGTGACCAGCGCGCCGGAGAACAACCCGGGCAGAGAGAGGCCGAGCAGGGTGACGATCACCAGCAGCGTGTTGCTCAGCGCGTGCCTGAAGACCACCACCCGCGAGGCCAGCCCCTTGGCGCGCGCCGTGCGGATGTAGTCCTCCTGCAGGACCTCGATGAGGCTTGAGTGGATGTACCGCGCCCACATCGCGAGGTTCACGAATGCCAGCACAAGCGCCGGCATCACGAGATAACGGAGCCGGTCGAGCAGAGAGAAAGGCGCGCCGATCGTGTACATGCCTCCAGAAGGCAGTAGACCAAGCCAGGCAGAGAAGACCATGAGCGCAAGGAGCCCGGTCCAGAAGGTCGGTACCGAGATGCCGAGGAGCGTCAGCACGTTCACCACGTAACGAGCGACGCTCCGCGGCCGCGTAGCAGTGAACACGCCCACGGGGACCGCGATCAACAGCGACAGGGCATACGCGGTCCCCATGAGCGTCAGCGTCGCGGGTATGCGCTCCAGGATGACGACGCGAACGTCACGGCCATCCTTGTACGAGGTCCCCCAAGACCCCGAAAGCACCCCACCGACCCAGGCCAGGTACTGCACCGGAAGCGGGCGGTCAAGCCCCAGGCTGCGCTCGATCTCCGCCTGCTGTTGCGCAGTGAAGTCCGGACCGAGCGCGTACACCGCGGTCGGCCCGCCCGGCGCGGTGTGAACGAGCCCAAAGACCACTACCGAGATGCCGAACAGGAGTGGCACGAGGCCCAGAAGCCGTCGCGCCACATAGCGGTGCATCAGCGCCCAACCCACCATTCATGGGCGTTCCAGGTATTGACGCCGCCTCCCGCGACCGGTCGGAATCCGTTGACCCTCGTCTTCGTCCCGTCAAAGAACACCCGCTCGTAGAGGAAGATGTTCGTCGCTTCCTGCGCGATGAGCTTCTGCGCTCTGTGGTACAGATCTCGTCGCTTTCGCTGATCCTGGATGACCCTGGCCTCGTCGATCAGGGCGTCGAGCTGCGGAAGTCTCAGGCGCAGCCAGTTGTTTCCCTTGCTGTGCCACCAGATGAAGAGCATCGTGTCCGGGTCGGGCCCGGCCCCCCAGAATCCATAGCCGATGGCGAAGTCGCCGCCCCGCATGAGCGTCACGAACGTTCCGACGTCCACGGGTGAGATGTCGACTGCCGCCCCCACTTCTCTCCACTGGCGCTGGGCGATCTGGACTATCTGCAACCGCTCCACATCGCCCGCTATGTTAACGATGGAGAAGGCCAGACGCTGGCCGTCCTTCTCACGGACACCGGTGGCAGGGTTGAGCCTCCAGCCCGCTTCGTCCAGGAGTTGCCGGGCCTTGGCGGGATCGTACTCGAACTTCGGAACCGCCGGATCATGGGCCCACGACGGCGACGTGATGGGAGTCCAGGCCGGCTCGACAAGCCCCCGCAGAACGGTCTGGGCAATACCCTTCTTGTCAAGGGCATGGGTGAGCGCCTGTCGCACGCGCCGGTCGGACATGATGGGATGCGAGTTGTTGATCGTGAAGTGGAAGATCGAATAGGAGGGGGTGCGCCAGATCTTCCATCCGGGGTTCCTGTCCAAGCCCGGCACCTGCTCGGCGGTGATGGCATAGCGCATGTCGATGTCGCCCTTCTCCATGGCCGCGAGGAGCGCGTTAGCGTCCGGTATGATGCGGTAGACGATGGCGGCGACGTTGGGCGAACCGAGGTAGTAGTCGGGGTTCCTGCTCACGAGTATGTGGCTGCCCGAGACCCACTCGACGAGCTTGAAGGGTCCGAGCCCCACCGTGGGCGCGGTGTTCCACCGGGCGGTGTTGAGGTCCCGCCCCTCCAATACGTGCTTCGGCAGTATCCCGAGGCCGTTCCACGTGTAGATCCACGGCGCCTCCGGTTCCTTGAGGTTGAACACGACCGTGTGGGCGTCGGGCGCCCTGACGGACGCGACATTCAAGAACCCCGCCGGTCGGCCTATGACGCGGTTCTTCGGGTCCATCATCGCTTCATGGGTGAAGACGACGTCGGCGGAGGTGAACGGCCGGCCGTCGTGCCACCGGACATCCCGCCGGAGCCGGTAGGTGTATGTCTTTCCGTCCGCGGAGACGGCAGGGAGCTCCCGGGCGAGGAACGGGATGACGTTGCCCTTGTCATCGATTTTCGTCAGCGCGTCGAGGACGAGGTTGAAGGCTTCCTGCGATACCGTAAGGTTCGTCAGGAGCGGGTTCAGGACGTTGGGCTCCTGGATCGAGCCGATCACGACCTGGCCGCCGCGGTGGGGGGTCTCGGAGCCCGGCGTGGGCTGGGCGAAGCCGGATGCGGCGGTCGCGACTATCGCGATGCCGATGGCTAGCAACGTGCTGAGGCGCATCATGACTTTTGCCTTCCCTCCTTGGAAATATGGTTTGCGGCCAACCTTCTGCTGTTCCGGGTTCTAGAGGCATCAGTGCCACTCCTGCGTTGCGGAAGCTGAGGCCCGTCATGAGCAGGCGGACACGGCGCGGGGAAGCAGCGATTCTCAAGACCGGCGGACAAGCACTTGGTGCCGGGAGGGGGATTCTGCATTTGCCCACCTGGCATCTGGCCCGGCGCGCTGTCGCGTAGGACGGCGGCATCATCTCGACGCATTGCTCGCTCATTTGGAGAGAACGCCACAGCACAGAGGCCGACGCGGAGCAGAACATGCTGCGGTGATGGGATCTCATCAGCTTGCGCTCGAGCGACGGTTGTAGTACAATCCCATCGAGATGTCATACAAAATGGCGCTACGCGGGGTGCGGCTTGCCTACGAGTGTTCGTTTGGATCGAGAGATGGAGACCAGGCTGCGTGCCATAGCCGAGTCTGAGGGAGTCCCGTTGTCGGAAGTCTTGCGGCGCGCGGCGCAGCACTACTTGAGTGAGACGGGCGGCTCTCTGCGGGTGCGGCTGGCCGACGCCGTCGGCACCGTCCGATCGGGCGGAGGCCGTGCCCAACGTACCGGCGAGAGCTTCAAACACCTCATCAGGCGGCGGTCGTGATTCTCACCGACGCAGGGCCTCTCGTCGCCATCGTTGACCGGGGCGAACCCGACCACAAGAAGTGCGTGGATGCGCTGGCCAAGCTGCCCGGACCCATGCTGACGACATGGCCCGCGTTCACCGAGGCGATGTATCTTCTCGGCGATGCCGCGGGCTGGCAGGCACAGGAAGTGTTGTGGCGACTTCAGCAGCGAGGAGACTTGGTCGTGGAAATGCCTGCACGCCTCGACCGTGCAGCCGAGCTCATGAGGCGATACCGTGACCTGCCCATGGACTTGGCCGACGCCACGCTCGTTGCTCTCGCCGAGGAGCGCGGGCTCGGAACGATCTTCTCCCTGGACAGAGATTTCCAGGTGTACCGATTGGCACGTGGCAAGCCGTTCAAGGTCATCCCTTGAACCTGGTGATCTTCAGGGCATAGTGCGGCCGCAATCGCCCTAGCGCACCACCCGTTCGGTGATTCGGCCCCAGGCACGACTGCGGGCAGATCACCGACTCGCTGTCCGATGCCGGGTCGCTGGTGAACATTCTCCCGCTGGCCCACGTCGTCATCGGTGACGGTCATTACCAGCGTACGCGAACTCGGACTCATACGAACAAATGTTCGTGGTGCCGGGAGGGGGATTTGAACCCCCACGGGAAACCCCACACGCCCCTCAAGCGTGCGCGTCTGCCAAGTTCCGCCATCCCGGCAGGCACAACAACACGTACCGATCAGGCAAGGGCGGCGGGACCGCCCCGCCCTCTAGCGCCAGAAGGACAGAATGCCTCCTGTAATCACGAACAGGATAGAAGCCACGGCCGTGACACGGGTCATCAGCGATTCACGCGGCCGGGGGCCATGGAACATGCGGGCGCTCCCGCCGATGGCGCCCAACCCCTCACCCTTCGGTCCCTGGAGCAGGATTATCCCCACCAGGGACAACGAGACGACAAGGTGAACAATCACCAGGACGTCGCTCAACCGGTCCACCTCCAGACAGCAGTCCCGGGGCCGCCGGCCCCGGAACACCACCAATCGTAGCATCCGGGACTGGTCAAATCAACCGGTCCACCAGTCCGCCTTGACAGCGCCTGGACCCAGCCGTGAACATACACTGGAGAACACCACGCGCTGCAGAACAGACAAGCCAAGAGGAGGCGCAATGAACATCTCGGTTTCGTGGACTCCTGGGATGCGGTTCGATGCCACCGCTCCGGAGGGTACGCACTTCGCAATGGACGCGCATCGCGAGTTCGGCGGGAGTGGGGCAGGCCCGACGCCGATGGAGACGGTGCTGGCCGCCCTGGCCGGCTGCACCGGCATGGACGTGGTCTCGATCCTCAAGAAGATGCGCGCCCCCCTCGAAGCGCTGACGATCGAGGTGAGCGCGGAGCGTGCCGCGGACCATCCCAAGGTGTTCACCGCGATCCACTTGCGCTACCGTGCCTCCGGAGCCGGCCTGCAGAAAGAGCAGGTCGAGAAGGCAGCCAACCTATCCGAGGAGCGGTACTGCTCGGTGGCCGCGATGCTGGGCCAGGCGGCGCGCATCACCTACGAGGTGATCGTGGAGGGTACTGCCACCGCCGCGTAGCCGCCGGAGCTCGAGACCGGATAGGCCGCGGCAGCCAGCGGGCGGTCAGATTGCGACCGCCCGCACGATCGCCGTGAAAGTGTCCGCGTTGAGACTGGCGCCTCCCACAAGCGCGCCGTCCACCTCGGGCTGGCTCACGAACTCGCCTATCGTCTCCGGCGTAACGCTGCCGCCGTAGAGGATGCGTACGCCCGCCGCGGCACCACCGAACCACTCACCCAGCCACTCCCGTAGCAGCCGGGCGATGCGGCCGGCCTCGGCGCCGGTGGCTGGAATGCCGGTTCCAATGGCCCAAACCGGTTCATAGGCCACAACAAGCTGAGCCGCCTGTTCACTCGCCAGTCCCAGCGTCCCGATGCGCGCCTGGGTCTGGATGATCCGCTCGGTCCGACCGGCCTCTCGCTCGTCCAACGACTCCCCAACGCAGAGGATCGGAATGAGCTCGCCGGAGGCGGCCGCCGCCACCTTCCGGCCTACCGCCTCATCCTCCTCACCCAGCAGCCGTCGGCGCTCCGAGTGCCCCACGATAGCATAGGTGCACCCCAGGTCCCAGAGCATCTCCGCGGAGATCTCGCCCGTGTAGGCACCCCTGGCCTCCCAGTGCAGGTCCTGGGCGCCGAGCTCGACCGACGATCCACCCAGCACGCAGCCGACCTCGGCCAGCGCCGTAAACGGGGGACAGACGACCACGTCCACGTCAACGACACCGGCCAGGCCTGACGCCACCCCCGAGGCCAGGTCGCGCGCCTCGCGCACGGTCGTGTGCATCTTCCAGTTGCCGGCTACAAGCGGCGTGCGCGTCCCCTTACGCATCCTGCAGCACCGCGATTCCCGGCAGCTCCCGGCCCTCCAGGAACTCGAGCGAGGCCCCGCCGCCGGTGGAGATGTGGGTCATACGGCCGGCCAGGCCGAAAGCCTCGACAGCGGCCGCGGTGTCGCCGCCTCCTACAACCGTGACCGCGGGGGAATCTGCCATGGCCTCGGCCACTGCCCGCGTGCCGCCGGCGAACGCGGGGATCTCGAAGACACCCATCGGGCCGTTCCACAACGCCGTGCCAGCGCCCCGGACGATGCCGGCGAACCGCGCGGCGGTCCTGGGGCCGATGTCCACACCTGCCCAGCCCGGCGGAATTGCTGCGGCGTCCACCACCTGGTGGTCGGCGCCGGCCTCCACCGCGGTTGCCGCCACAACGTCCACCGGGAGCTCAAACCCCACTCCTCTGCCGGCGGCTTCGGCCAGCAGATCGGCGGCGAGCCCCAGGGAGTCCTGCTCGCAGATCGAGGCGCCGATCTCGCGTCCCTGCGCACGCAGGAAGGTGTACGCCATTCCCCCACCCACCAGCAGCGTGTCCGCGCGATCCAGCAGGTGCCGGATCACCCCGATCTTGTCGGACACCTTCTTTCCGCCCAGGATGGCAACGAACGGCCGGACCGGCGAGTCCAGCGCCTGACCGAGATGCGCCAGCTCTTTCTCCAGCAGCAGCCCGGCCACGGCGGGCAGGTGCGCGGCGATACCGGCCGTAGATGCGTGCGCCCGGTGGGCGGCCCCGAAGGCGTCGTTCACGTACAGGTCGGCCAGGGCAGCGAGCCGGGCGGCAAAGCCCGGATCGTTGGCTTCCTCTTCAGGGTGGAACCTCAGGTTCTCGAGCAGGACCGCGTCGCCCGGGCCCATGCGCGCGACCGCGTCCTCAACCGCGGGCCCGACGCAGTCCGGCAGCAAGGGGACAGGGCGGTCCAGCAGCGTCCCGAGGCGTTCGGCTACCGGCGCCAGCGTGAAGGCCTGGTCCGGGCGTCCCTTGGGCCGCCCAAAGTGGGAGGCCAGGATCGCGCGGGCGCCGCGCTCGAGCAGGTACCGTATGGTCGGCAGCGACTCGCGAATCCGGCGGTCGTCGGTTATCCGGCCGCCCTCCATCGGAACGTTGAAGTCGCAGCGCACCAGCACGCGCCGCCCGGAAACATCAATGTCACGCACCGTCTTCTTCATCGTCAGGACACCCGACGCCGGCTGCTAGGGGCTCGTCCGATCACAGGCCGCGCTCGGCCATGTAGTGCACCAGGTCGGCGATCCGGCACGCGTACCCCCACTCGTTGTCGTACCACGTCATGACCTTGGCCAGGGTGTCGCCCATCACCATCGTCAGCGGGCCGTCAACGATGCCCGACCGCGAATCGCCCTTGAAGTCCATGGAGACCAGTGGGGCCTCGCTGTACCCGAGGTAGCCCTTCAATTCGCCGTCGGCCGCCTGCTTGAAGGCGGCGTTGAGCGCCTCCGCGGTGGTCGGCTTCTCCAGCTCCACAACCAGGTCCACGACGGACACGGTGGGCGTGGGGACGCGTAGCGCGATTCCCGTCAGTTTCCCCTTCAGCTCCGGCAGCACCAGGAAGATCGCCTTGGCTGCGCCGGTGCTCGCGGGGATGATGTTCAGCGCCGCCGCCCTCGCCTCGCGCAGGTCGTCGCTGACCACGTCCAGGATGCGCTGGGTGTTGGTGTACGAGTGGACCGTGGTCATGAATCCCCGCTTGATCCCAAACTGGCGGCTGAGCACCTTGGCGGTCACAGAGAGCCCGTTGGTGGTGCAAGAGCCGTTGCTGATGATTGCGTGCTGCTTGGGGTCGTAGAGTTCGTGGTTGACGCCCATGTTGATCATGATGTCATCACCCTTGCCCGGCGCGCTGATGACCACCCTCTTGGCCCCGCCCTGCAAATGCCCCCGGGACTTGTCGGCGGAGGTGAAGCGGCCGGTGGACTCGATCACAACCTCGGCGCCCGCCCTCGACCACGGGATCCCGGCCGGGTCGCGCTCGGCGAACACCGTGATCTCAAGATCGTCCACTGCCAGCTTGCCGTCGCGTGCCCCCACCGGGCCCGGGTAGGTGCCGTAGTTCGAGTCGTACTTGAAGAGGTGTGCGTTCGTTTCTAGGTCGGCGATGTCGTTGATCGCCACAACCTGAACCTGGTCGGGATACCGCTCGCGCATGGCCCGAAGCGCCAGACGGCCGATGCGGCCGAACCCGTTGATGCCAACGCGGACTGTCATTGCTATCTCCCACCTTTCATGTGGCGTGCAATGAGATCACGCCGGATAAACCCGATGTTGTCGAAGATCCGGATGCTGAACGCGATAACCGCACCCAGATAGATGTCCAACCCCAGGAGGTCGCCGATCCCGGCCAGCAGCGCCGCGAACGAGGCGTTGACCACGAACCCCGTGAGGAAGATCGTAAGGTCGAACCGGTCTTCCAGTTGCGCCCGCAGCCCTCCCAGGGTGGTGTCTATCGCCGCGAGTATTGCGATCGCGGTGTACTTGACGTACCCCAGCGGGATCTCCACCGAGAACAGGAAGCCCAAGGCGATACCCAGAACCAGGCCGATGATCGGGAGCCACATCGTCCCTACTCCTTCCCCTCGACAGAGGCGTACTCAAACCGGAAGGTACCGCGGTAGGGCGGCACCTCCACGAGTTCGCGAGGCGCCACCTTCACCGGGAAACCGAACGCCGTCAGCAGCTCGATCGCGCCGCCGGGCCGCCGCACGGCCTGAACCAACTGCTTGGGCTCGCCCACGGCCTCAATCAGGAAGGGCGGGGCCAGGCGCTTGGTGTTGGCGAGAATCGTGGTGCCGACGCAGGAGATTCCGGTTGTGCCCACGATCCGCTCGCCGTTCAGCGCGATCGCCTCGGCACCCGCCGCCCACAGCTCCGCGACCACGCCTTGAATGTCTGAGTAGTGCAGGATGGTCTTGTTGGGATCCTCGCCGGCCCGAGGCAGCCGCGTGCTGTCGTTCAGTTCCACCGTTATCCCAGGACCCACCAGCGCCGTGATGCCCGCAAGCGTCCGAAGTTCCTGAAGGTCCCGGCTCATCTTCGCGGCCGTGGTCCGGCCTTCGGCCGAGGCCTTCTCGTACACTGCCAGCCGGCCACGCAGCTCGGCGACCTGGGACTCCAGCGCCGCGCGGCCGCGCTCTTGATCTCGGAGCAGGAAGGCCAGCCCCTCCAGTTGCGTGGAAGGGATGCGCAGGGCCCGCCGGATCTGCCACTCGGTCCGAACTTGCACCACAACCAGATAGCCGGCCAGCGCCAGCACGAGGGCCAGGGCTGCCGACCAGCGAGCGACCGACAGCGCCAGCGTACGACCGCTCCGTGTCTCGCTAGGCACCGCTCTCCTTGGCCTCGAGCTTCTTCTTTATGCGCTTGAGGCGGAAGACATCCTCTCGGGCTCGCTGTTCCAGCACCGAGGCGATGTAGCGGGTCTCGCCGGCAAGCCGCGGGATAACCACCTGCTCCAGCGCGTTGACGCGGCGGGTGGTCTTCTTGATCTCCTCGCCTATCCTGCGGAGCTTGACCTCGGTCGCCCCCACGGCCAGGATGGCCGCGAGCACCCCCTCAAAGTTGGAGGTGCTCTCGATGGTCCGGGCGCTGGTGGCGACGGGGTTCTGACCCCGCTCCAGCAACGGCCGGCGCACCTCGGGCAGGGTCATCTCGGGAATCCGCGTGCCCCAGAGGCTGCGGATCTCGATGTCCATCAGGATGTCGCGGCCCGCTGGTAGCGCGGCCGCCTCCAGCGCCTCCCTGCCCTCCCAGGCCTTGGCCAGGGAGAGCGCGACGTACGACTCGCGGCAGGCGGCTGAAAGCCACTCGCGGGCCGCGAGCGACTCGCGAACGATCTTGAAGAAGTCGGCGACCAGCGCGTCCCTCTTGCGCTTGAGGAGATCCACGCCCTGCTGCGCAACGCGCAACTGGTTGCGCCGCGCCAGCAGGTTCATTCGGGTCGGGCTGATCACCTCTGCCATGCCGTGGGTTCTCCGTCCTCGCCCTGCCCGGACTAGATCCGGGTGGTCCTATCCTCCCAGATCTTCTCCATCTGCTCGCCGTAGTACTTGTTCACGTGATCCTGCTTGACGCGCTTCAGCTCGCCGCGCGGGAAGCCCGAGAGCAGTCTCCAGCCCATAGCAAGCGTCTCCTCGATGGTCCGGTCGGTCTCACCCTGGCCCAGGAAGCGGCGCTCGAAATCCTCCGCGAACCTGAGGTAGAGCCGATCTAGGTCGGTGAGCGCCTCTTCACCAATAATGGCGACCAGCCGACGCAGGTCCACGCCGTTCGCGTAGGAGGCAAAGAGCTGGTCCTTGACGTTGGCGTGATCGGCGCGGGTCCGGTTGGGGCCGATGCCGTCGTTCATCAGGCGCGAGAGACTGGGCAGCGGGTTGATAGGCGGATAGACGCCGTTGCGGTGCAGCGCGCGGCTGAGCACGATCTGCCCCTCGGTGATGTAGCCGGTCAGATCCGGAATGGGGTGGGTAATGTCGTCGTCGGGCATGGTCAGTATCGGGAGCTGCGTGATGGAACCCTTGCGGCCGAGCACGCGGCCCGCCCGCTCGTAGATCATCGCCAGGTCGGTGTACATGTAGCCGGGGTAGCCGCGCCGGCCCGGGATCTCCTCGCGCGCCGCGCCGATTTCGCGAAGAGCCTCGCAGTTGGACACGATCAGTCCGTTTTCCACCAGGAAGTTGTGGGTGGGCTCAACGGTCAGGTCGTAGACGAATGCCTCGCGGGCCGAGCAGTCTTCAATGGAAATGATCTTGTCCAGCACCACCGACTCGGAGGTCAAAGCTATGAGCCTCTGAAACTCGTGATCCCCCTGGTCGACCAAAGGCCGCATGCGGTCCGCCCATTGTCGGACGAGGCCGACGGACGGTCTCCTGAGCCCTGACTCAACCTGCGAGACAGTGCTGGATACGCCCAAGTCAGCACCATTCACGGCGTATCGCTTCCTCAACAAGCGGACCAATCCGCCGCACGCACGGGGGGCAGCCTCAAACGCGCTTGCCCTTCGCGTCCCGTGACCCTGCCCGTACATCGCGCGTACGTGCTCA
>VGFA01000032.1 GCA_016869025.1 Armatimonadota bacterium
ACTACCCTGATCCTAGGTGAAAAGCACGAGGTCGTCAAGGTTCTTGTTGACGACCCCGCCCCTACTGGCTGGAATACCCGCCGGAAGCCCGCTTCAGCCTCTATCCGAACTTATGTCTGAATCGTAGTGGCAGGAAGTGGCCGTGACGCCGGGGAAATACCCAAGTCGTCGGTAAACGTTGTCAGGACCAAGGTCAGATAGCGGAGGGTACTGTGCCGCGGCCTACCCGGGCGTCTCCACCCACAATCAAGCAGGTTGCATCCCTGTCCGGGGTTTCCACCAAGACGGTCTCCCGCGTCATCAACGGGGCGCCCTACGTAAGCGATGATACCCGCCGCAGGGTCACTACAGCGATCGAGAGGTTGAACTATCGGCCCAACGCGCTGGCGCGGGGGCTGGTCACGCGAAGATCGCGCACGATCGGCCTCGTCATCGCCGATATCGTCAACCCGTTCTTTCCACCACTGGTTCGGGCGGTCGAAGATGCCACCGCGGCAAGGGGTTACAACGTCGTGCTCTGCGACACGGACGAAGACCCGGCCAGGGAGCGGGCTGTGATCTCGGTGTTGCTGGAAAGGCAGGTTGACGGCCTGATCCTGTGCGCCTCTCGTGTCCCGTCGGGATACCTGATCGGTCTGGTGGAGGAGGGGATTCCTCTCGTCTTGATCAACCGCGTGCTGAGGCACCCGGCCGCCGCCGCGGTGGTGACCGACGGAGAGGGGGGTGGCCGCCGCGCGACCGCTCACCTGATTGGGCTCGGGCACCGGCGCATCGCGTATCTGGCCGGGCCGTCGAAGTCGTCTTCCCACCGCAGTCGCCTCCGGGGATACAGGAACGCCCTCTTGGACGCAGGTATCGGCTTCGCCCCAGAGCTTGTGGCCGGGGGTACCGCTTCGATCGCGGCCGGCCGCGGCGCCATGGCAGCGCTGCTGAGTCTCAGGCGGCCCCCAAGCGCGGTCTTCGCCTTCGATGACCTCATGGCGATCGGCGCGCTGGAAGAAATCCGCCGTGCGGGACGCCGTGTGCCGGAGGATGTTGCCATAGTCGGATTCGATGACATTGACCTGGCCGCGCACGTTGACCCTCCGCTCACCACGATGGCGCAGCCCAAGGCGGAGATGGGCCGGCTGGCCGCGGACCGGCTGCTCGACGCCGTTGGGGCGCAATCACCCCCACAGAGCAGGATCGTGACCTTGATGCCTGAGCTCGTGATACGGCGGTCGTGTGGCGGCAAGATACCATCGGACAGGGAGGCCGTGTCGTGAAGATAAACTGCTGCTGGCTGTATGCCATAAACAAGTACGGCTATCCTCCTTCAATCCAAGACACGCACAGGGTGCTCGGCGAGATGGCTGCCCTGGGCTTCGACGCGGTCGAACTGGAGGGTGTGCGCGAGGAAAACCTGCGCGCCGTCTACTCCGCGCGCGCAGACCTCCGGGTGCGATGCAATGATCTGGGTCTGCGCATGATGAACTTCTGCCCGGTGCTTCCGGATCTCGTCAGCACCGATTCGGAGCGTCGCAGGCACGCCCTCGAACTGTTCAAGATCGCAACTGAGCTTACGGTCTACTTCGCAGCCCCGACGGTTCAGGTGGACAGCTACGCGGCGCCGGTGGAATTCGTGCGCCACCGACCCTACGATGACGCCGTGGACTTCAAGCGCCAGTTCGATGTGCGGATTCCGGCGGGGTTCTCATGGGAGCGCGCCTGGGGCGCCCTTGTTGATGGAGTCCGCGCCTGCGTGGCAATCGCCCGTGACGCGGGACTACGCGTGTGCCTGGAACCCCGGGTTGGCGAGATGGTGAGCAACACCGATGCGCTGCTGCGCCTGATCGAGCAGATTGGCGACCCCGCGTTGGGCGCAGTGTTGGATACCGGCCACCTGCACGCCCAGAAGGAGATCCTGCCTCTGTCGGTTGAGAAGCTCGGGCGGCGCATATTCTACGTTCACGCATCGGACAACGACGGCCGCGACAACGAGCATCTTGCACCTGGCCGCGGGACCGTGGACTGGGAGGCGCTCATCCGCGGATTGCGCAGCCACGGCTTCGACGGCTATGTCGGGATTGACGTCGGTGGCGTGCCCGACCTCGACGAGCAGTACCGCGAAGCGTACGCTTACATCCGCGCGCTCCTTGAGCGCGTGGGCGGTGATACGGCGTAGGAGACAGGCCGGGGGCGGCTTGCCTCCCGTAAGCCTCGCCCGTATAATGAACCGGCCGGCCGGTCCCCCGGCGTACTGCTGTACGCGTGGCCCCATCGTCTAGGGGACCAGGACGCGGCCCTCTCAAGGCCGAAACGGGGGTTCGAATCCCCCTGGGGCCACCAGGTCAACGGGACGAGATACCATCGATCTCTTCGAACTGCGTGATCTCGTAGCTTCCTTCAGGGAACTCCGCGACAATCCGCAATCGCCCATCCGGGCCTCAACGTAACTGCGAAGGGTGCTGATGTAGGCGTCGGTGCGGTGTTCGAGCTTCGAAATCTCGCCCTGGGTGGTGTCCATGGCTTTTGCGAGCGTTTGGTGCGAGAGTTCACGTGCGCGTCGCAGTTGTTGGAGAGGCATGGATGCAAGGATGGCATCTGCACGCACCTTCGCGCGAGCCTGGCGTTCTTGTGGCATCCTCTCTTATAGATGCACGAATCTCTTGGCCATATCGTCGCCCCTCACGTCTTATAGCTTCCAGGTGCTAATCGTGTACTCGACTGTCCATTGCACGGTCTGAGTATAGGCTGGAGGTAATATTCCGTCAGACCGATGTCTCTGAATCTGTTCCGAACAGCGCGACAGACGTCGACGCGCCCGAGTCGCAAGAATCCCGGTGTTTGCCAGCGACGGTGGTTGCCTCGGTGACTGTAACTCTGAGAGGGGTGCTCTGGGCAGGGGCCTGAGCCAAACGGTGAGAAGTGCGCATAGTCCGGCATCTTCTCGCCTGGTGATTTGTGATGTGGGAGTTCTACGTATGGGTTAGGGAGTATCTTCGCGCAGTCCGTGCGGGGAATCCTGACAAGGTCAGACGGCTGCTCAGGAAGCACCGGAGCCTCCTTGAGGAAGAGGAAACCCTGCTTGCACCGATCTACTTCCAGGAGCCGGAGGTCGCCCGGGTGGTCATGGAGGAGGTCTTCCGACTTTTCGGAAGGCGCCGGTTCTACCATCACGGGCTCTATGGCCTTCTGCACTGGTTCGGGGAGGCGGGAACGAAAGAACTGGAACGCGACGTGCTGAGGTTCCTGCGGCACCCTCGCCGCAACATGAGAGAGATCGCCCTTAGCGTACTGACATTGCACTGGAAGATAGACAAGCATCGTCGGAAGTACGTCGAGTTGCTGACGAGGGATCCTGATGCGCAGGTGAGGTGGACGGCTGCCTCAGGCCTTGGGCTCGTGCTCATGGCCTCCCGCGATCGTCAAGCCAGTCGGCTCATGGCACATATCATGAGAGATGAGTCCGAAGACTTCACGGTCCGCCGAACTGCCTATGAAGCGCTGCGAGATGTTTGGATCCCCTGGCGGCGGCGGCGTGTGGAGAGTGCAGGGTACTATCGCAACAGGCTGAATGACAAGGTTGAGGATGATCTCGCAGCCTGGAAGCAGTGGGTGGACTGGGACTTTGTTGCCCATGCAGAGAAGGGAAGCGTGCCCCTGCGGATCGCTCGTGCGACCCGATCCAGGTATCTCGGGGAGCCGCGCCGAGCAAATTCAGGCGGTCGAGTTACGCGGCCAGCGCGGCGCCGGCGAAGGTAACTTCGAGCAAACGCCCGGTGCCGCCAAATCCCCTGGGGGCCACCAGATCCCCTCGTCGGCCCTGAGAGCGTTCGCGGCGCCGGCAGAGTCGCCTTGACCGCTGTACCTTCACTCTTGCCAGCTTTGCGAGTCTGGATCCCATTCCCCTCGCGCCTGCCCGCTCAGCACAGGGTCCAAACAGGTGCTGACTAATGAGTGTCCGATGGTCGAATCTGGCGGGAGCCCCAACTCAGTGGCGATCTCTGCGTAGTCGCCAGTCCAACGATTGGGCATCACCGGAATTGCCGTTGGCATGGCGTGTGTTCTGTAAGCCTCAAAGACCGCCTCCAATGCTGCACGCACCTCCGACGCGGCAAAGCGCTCGGTTCGTGCCATCAGCGCCAGATCGGCCATGTCCTTGGCCATTCGTGATCGTTCCAAGCCGTCCACTATCTTCGTGATCGCGTGCACCTTTTCGGCAATCGCGTGGGGAATCGGGAGGCCCGGGATCGTGAAACCACCGATGCCCAAATCCGGGATCGATAGGGGAGCGGGCAAGAACTCGGGCTCCCATTCGAGAGGGTCGACCACGCCCACGTCGACCCGCGCCTTCAGGTATGGCACCGTGCCGATGTACGCTGTGAGGTGAAACCCGTACGACGCCGTCGCAGCATCGGTCCGGCGCGTCGGAACGATGACATAGCGGAGCCCGTCACCGAGGTCCACCTGGGCTGCGGCGGAAAAGGCAGCTCGGATTGTTTCCTCAGTCGCACGGTAGAGGACGTCCAGGTCCACGGTAACCCGCCGTTGGAAGTCCTGGCGCTGTGCGAGACGCCAGTCGAGTGCCGCTCCCCCCGTGAGGACCCATCCATGGTCGACGACTCTCAGCAGCCGCGCGAGGAATTGCTGGATTACTAAGCGGCGTTGCAGCGTCGGCATGTCCAACCCGGTTTGGTGTGCAATCCTTTCCAGTCGGGCCCTTAGCGCCTGACGCAGGGCCTGGGCCGTCTTGTACTTCATCGGTTCGCCTCGAGGAGTAGCGTGCGTATACGCTCGGCAACCTTCGGACCGCGCGCGCGCGCGGCGACTTCGACTTCAGTACGTGTGACCCACCCACGGTCGAACGCCTGCGCGAGGGCGAGCGCGACCTGTTCGGGCTGCGTGCCTCCTGAGGCCGTATCGATCAGCGTGCGCAACGGCGTTGTCACCCGAAGGCCGTTGACTAGGGTCACATCCGTCTGCCGGAGTCGGGCACGTGCGACGTGCACTCGCACGCCACGGGGGACAGAGCGACGCATGCGAGGTCGGCGTTCGTAAGGAACCCAAACGTGCACGAGTCGCGGCGCGACGTCGCTTAGATCGTGTAGGCGAAGGGCCGTCTCGTGACTCAGTACCGCATCTGGTCCAAGCGTCACCAGAACGGCCCACTCGGCGTCGTGCGAGCCTTCTGGAAAGTCCCGTAGCCGGTACACTCCGCCCCACGGCCGCAAAGCGATGAACCGCCCAGTACCCACATGATGGGCGATCAATCGGGTGCTGAATCCTACCTCGTGCGCCTGAGCGCTTGTGAAGTAGCCGCCCTGATCCGCAGCGATCTGAAATAGAGCTCGGTGATCGGGCGGCGCCGTCTGAGTTGCAGGTCGGCTGGGTTTGCGCATATCGTTCCCTCGATAATGTAAACCTACTACATTATTGAGGGAACGTCAATCACATCCAAAATCCCTTCGCCGGGGCACGCGCCAAGGCCGCCGCTCCGAAGATCCTCGGGCGGCCTCAGTTCTAACCGATACCTTCCCTGCCCGCTTGCCCAGCGCGGCCTAGCCGGCCAGCGCGACGCCGGCGAAAGTGACTTCGAGCAAACGCGCGGTGCCGCCAAATCCCCCTGGGGCCACCAGGTCTCCTCGTGAACCCTTCCTCTAATTGGTGGGCAATGTGGGCATAGGGCGGCCCTCGAGCCGCGCTTGCACCAGACGAGCCAGGAAGGCCGCGAACTGCTCAACGTTCTGCTCGACGCTCGCCGCCTCGAGCGCCGCCACATACTGGCTGCGTTCCTCAACCGGCAGGACCGTCCACGGATAGCCGCCGGCGGCAAGCATGACATTCATCAGGAATCGCGCCATGCGGCCATTGCCATCCATATAGGGATGGATGTACACAAAGACGAAATGCCCCAGTACCACGCGCACACGGGGTTCTTCCTCTGCGCGCAGCAGATCGAAGAACGCTGGCATGAGATCACGAACTGCTTCATGGCGAGGCGGTATGTGCTTTGAGCGCTGGATATAGACCTGGCCACTGCGGTACCCTGCGAGGTCCGCTGCATTGATGATTCCGGCAGTCACACTCGGCGCAAGGAGCTCCCGGTACCAGTCGGCATGGTCAGCGTCAGCGACTGCGCCTGGGTTGTCTCCCCCCAGCACCTTTCGCACGCTCGCCCCGACAGCTTGATAGGCCTGCCAATAGCCGCGCGCGGCCAGCGCGTCGCGGTGTTCTCGGTCATTGTAGTCATGATCAGGGTTCCACGCGCCGGTGCGTACGCGCTCGATGAGGGCCGGACTAACGCGGTATCCTTCGATCGACAGTGAATGGTAGGCGTCCGTAACATACACGTCTTCAACGGCCTGCAGATACCCGTTGACGTCAGCGATAGTCCCAGGCGCGGCGGGGAATATCTCTATCACCGGGCCCCGCATCTGCTGCCACATCATGCGAATGCGGTTGACGTGGGGAGAGTGCTCGCGCACGGGTAGAGCGAACACGGATCGGTCACTGAACGGATCACTCTCGCGTGCGTCATAGCTAGCTGCCCGCATCGTCTTGAGGATGTCGTCGGCAATGCGTGCGCGGCCGATGTTGCGGAAGGCGCCGGCGAGACGGCCTGCCGCTGTGCTGTGGCCGCCGGCCAGGAGCACGGCTAGAAGGTCCGAAGCATCACGCACCATCGTGAGGGCCGTGCGCGTATCGGTGGCCCTCCGGGGGAAGTAGCTTGGGGAACAGGCGATCAGCGCTGCCGGCAGAGAGAACAGCCGCAAACCTTCTTGCTCTTCCCTGTGTCCTTCCGCCGGCAGCGCAGCCCGTACATCGAGGAGAGAGGTTTCGTGTGGCAGCGGGGTGACGCGGTTGCGTGCGGAGGGCGAGCGGACGACCAATTGGCGCGGCACGGCCCAGTTGCCAGCATGCAAAGACAGAGACTGCTCAGGAGACAGGGACCACTCCGTCCCGAACCGCGCATTCAGGTAGGCCGCGCAGAAGCTCCAGAAAGAGGAGTACCAAGCCGTGCTTTCGCCGCCAGCTCCGTCCGGCCGGGCTGGGATGTACCAACCCTTCATGGCCTGCTGTAGGAAGCCGCCGCGTACGAGCCGCTCCCGATGCGTGCGAGTCAGCTCGGCCGAGCGGATGGCGACCAAACCACGGTCCTGAAGCTTCTTGAGCGCCTCATGGGAATCAGCCAGTTTGCCTTGTGGTCCTGCCACGATTCACCCTACCCTGGGCGCATGGCGCCCTCGTAGATTTTAGCTTATTCTGCCGATGGAAATCTAGCTTATTCTGCGGACGTGTCCCAGCTTATTGTGCCGAGAGCGTCTTAGCTTATGCTGTCGATTGCCGCTTTCAGCCCACGCCTCAGGCTAGGCCCACGGGTACGCTTCGTGGGGGGTCTGCGCGGGGCATGCACAATACCGCTGGCCGCGAGAGCCTCACCTCAAGCGGGGTTCAGGCAGTCAGCGCGACCCCGGCGAACGTGACTTCCAGCAAACGCGCGGTGCCGCCAAAACCCCCTGGGGCCACCAGGAATGATCCCCCTCCGCCCGAATCCAGCAGGGACCGCAGATTCCCGGACGAGGTGAGACCTGATGCGCGTTGTGATTTGGGCCGACATGGAAGGCGTGGCCGGCATCTCCACCTGGGAGCAGGTAGGCGGCAGCCTGCCGCTCTACGAGGAGGGGCGCCGTCTCTACACCGAGGAGATCAACGCCGCGGTCCGCGGCGCTCTGGCCGCAGGGGCAACCGAGGTCGTGGTGATTGACGGGCACGGGGGAAGCCATCCCGGAGCGCGTGGCTTCTTGAGCCTGATCCCCGAGCGCATCGAGCCCGGCGCCCGCTACGTGCTCGGCCATACGTGGACGCGCCACATCGAGCCGCTTGAACGCGGATGCGATGCCGCCCTGCTTGTGGCCGCGCACGCGATGTCCGGCACGCCCGGCGGTGTCCTGTCCCACACCGTCTCTTCGGAATCCTGGTACGCCGCCACGATCAACGGGACCGAGGTCGGGGAGACCGGCATCGTCGCCGCGATCGCCGGCTGCTGGAACACCCCGGTCGTGTTTCTGTCCGGGGATGAGGCGGTGTGCCGCGAGGCCCAGGCCCTGCTCGGTCCCGAGCTCGTGACCGCTGCGGTGAAGCAGGGGCTGGGCCGGTTCTCCGCGCGGCACCTGGCGCCGGCCGAGGCCCGCGCGCTGATAGAATCAAGGGTCAGGGAAGCCCTGGTCCGGGGAGCCGCGACCGGAGGAGCCGCGACCGGAGGAGCACCGACCGGCCGGCAGGGCTGGCCGTCTCCGCTCAGGTTCGCCGCACCGGTGACGTTTCAGGTAGAGCTGACCACCCCGGACAAAGCGGAGGCATTCCGCGGCCGCGCAGGCGTCGAGGTAGTCGGGCCGCGCACAGTGCGCGCCATCGGCGAGAACTTCTGGCATGCCTGGGACGCGTTCTGGCACCATGGCTAGCTAGAACCGACCCGGCCGCTGTGCGCTCCTCCGCGGCATGCTCCTCAATGGCGCGGTCCTCAGCCGATCGCCGCGGCCACGGCGTCGCCTACCTCCGCGGTGCTGCTGCCCCCGCCTAGGTCTGGTGTTCGTACCACGCCCCGGCGCACTACTCCGCATAGCGCCTCGAACACCGCGCGCGCTGCCTCGGCCTCGCCCAGGTGTTCGAGCAGCAGGGAGGTGGACCAGATCGTAGCCATCGGGTTGGCTATGCCGCGCCCCGCGATGTCGGGCGCCGAGCCGTGGACCGGCTCGAACATCGAGGGGGAAGCGCGGCTGGGGTCCAGGTTGGCGCTGGCGGCCAGGCCCAGGCTGCCCTGCAGCGCTGCGCCCAGGTCGGTGAGGATGTCGGCGAACAGATTCGATCCGACCATCACGTCGAACCAGTCGGGGTGCAGCACCATTTGGTAGGCGGCGGCGTCCACGTGGAGCTTCCATACCTGCACACTGGGGTAGTCGCGCGCGACCCTATCGGCCACCTCGTCCCACATGACCGCGGTGTACTGCATCGCGTTGGACTTGGTGATGTGTGCCAGCTTCCCCCGCCGCCGCCGTGCCAGGTCGAATGCGTAGCGCAGGATGCGGTCGGTGGCCCGGTGCGTGAAGAGCGTCGTCTGCACCGCCACCTCGTCGGGAGTGCCGGTGGCGAGGCGGCCGCCGATCCCGGAGTACTCCCCCTCGGTGTTCTCGCGCACGAACAGGATGTCCACATCCTCGGGCCGCCGCCCTGCAAGCGGCGAGGCGATCCCCTCGAGCAGCCGGATCGGGCGGACGTTGGCGTAGAGGTCGAACGCCTTGCGGATCCGCAGTAGCAACCCCCACAGCGAAACGTGGTCGGGCACACGCGGGTCGCCGATGGCGCCCAGCAGGATCGCATCGAACTCCCGCAGCGTCTCCAGGGCGTCGTCGGGCATCATCACGCCGTGGCGCAGGTAGTGCTCACAGCCCCACGGGAAGGTCACCGGTCGGATCTGGAAGCCGAAGCGGCTGGCGGCGGCATGGAGCACCTTGAGCCCCTCGGGGACCACCTCGGTCCCTATGCCATCGCCTGGTATGACGGCGATCCGATAGCGGTTCACCTAGAACAGCCCCTCCGAGGCCGCCATCCCCACGATCAGGCATCCCCAGAACAGCTTGAACGCCCGCACATAGTCAGGGTCGGTGATGGCTATAGTCCGCGGGCCGCGGCGCTCCACGCCCGGGAACAGCGTGGCCATGTGCGCCGGAGCCGTGCGCTTGAAGTCCACCTCGAAGGTCACCGGTGTCGCAGGCCGGTACGGTTTTACGCCGCCGTCCCGAACCGCGCGCACCGCATCCGCGGCGCGCGCGCGGATCAGCGCGTGCGCCCGGCTTGGGGTCAGGCTCAGCCCGACCGTGCGGTCAACCGGTTCCTTCACCGGCGCAACCACGACACCGGGCAGGCGGCGAGAGGCATCGGCGCAGACCGCGCTGTCGCCGGTCACCAGGGCGACCGGCACGCTGAACGCGCCGGCCGTGGCGGCGTTGATAGCGGCCTCGTCCGCGGGCTCGCCGTTCAGCCGCACCTCGTAGACGATCTTGCCGACGAGCGTGTGGTTCAGGATGCCGTCACCGCCGCCCTCGCGCTGGTGATACCCGACGAAGAACGCGGCGTCGAACCCGCCGTCTATGCCCTCCATCTGGCAGAGCAGCTTGTTGCTGCCGCTTATCAGCCGCGCCTCCGGATGGAGTTCCTCCACGAGCAGATTGGTCATCGGGCCGTGCCCGTCGCTGACCACGGCCTCGGTCGCGCCTGCTTCCAGTGCCCCCTCTATCGCGGCGTTGGCGTCCTGGGTCATCAGGCGCCGGAACCGGTCGTAGTCCTTCTCGCCCGGCTGCACGTGCTTGCCGGCGGCGACGCCGGTGATGCCCTCCATGTCCACGGAGATATAGATGCGCACTGCCAACTCCTCCTTTGGTGGTTCAGGCGCAGGGTGGCTCAGGCGTATGCCCGCAGCCGCGCGAGCGACTCGGCCAGGTACCCGTCCAACACCTGCGGTGACCGGTTGTCCTTTATTGACTGGAAGGGATCGGGTCCCGGTGGCATGACTTCCAGTACGGCCGCGCCGGCGTAGCCGGTCGCGCGGAGCGCCTCCATGACCGAGGGCAGATCGAGGTGCCCGCGTCCCAGTGCCTGCCGGTTCGTGTCGCCCAGGTGGAAGTGAAAGAGATGCTTCCCGGCCGCCCTGATCGCCCCTGCTATGTCCGGCTCCTCGATGCTGGCGTGGAAGGTGTCGAGCGTGAGCCCGACCCACCGCGAGTCCACCTCGGCCAGGTACGCGAGCGCATCGCTCGCCGTCGTGATCAGGTACGCCTCGTACCGGTTGAGCGGTTCGATGGCGATCCGAACGCCCGTCCGTTCGGCCTCGACCGCGGCGGCCCGCATCCCCTCGACCGACCACCACCACTCGTCATCGCGCGACGCCTTCGGACGGAGGCGCGTCTCGCCCGACGGCAGCATCTGGACGAGCGGCGCGCCCACCTCCCTGGCGAACCGCAGGCAATCCACAATGTAGCGCACTGCCTGCTCCCGGATTGCGCGATCAGGGTTGGCGAGATCGCGCGGCGTCTGCGGGAACATGCACGACGCGGTAAGCGCCAGCGGTGCCAGGTTGTGGCGAGAGAGCGCCCGCCGCACCTCCTCCGGCGCCCAGCGGTCGGGCTCGCCCGGCAGCTCGACGCCGTCGTAGCCCGCGGCCGCGATTCTACCCAGCGTGTCTTCGAGGGGCGCATCCCCGTAGATCCACGCGCAGACGCCAAACTTCATCCCCATCACCCCTTCACCATCACCCTTTGACCGCTCCGGCGTGCCCATCCCTGCGTCACCATCCCTGCGCCCTCCGCCCCCCTGCATGCGGGGCCAGCGCCTGCACGAATCCCCGTGCGATCTCCCTGGGATTGGTGATCGCGGTACCCACCACCACGGCGAACGCCCCGCGGTCCAGTGCCTCGCGCGCCTCCGCAGGGGTCTTGATCCGACCTTCGGCTATGACCGGCACGCGCACGCGCTCGGCAAGGGCCGCGACCAGATCGAGGTCGGGATCCTCTGGCGGAGGCGCCTCCGGGTCCACGTAGCCCGACAGCGTGGTCGCCACCGCGTCGGCGCCAGCGGATGCGGCGGCCAATCCGTCCTCGATGCAGGAGGCGTCCGCCAGGATCGGCAGGCGGAGTTCGTCGTGGATTCGGGCGATCATCTCCGCCAGGCCTACCCCGTCAGGCCTCCGGCGGCCGGTGGCGTCCAGCGCTATGACCGTAGCGCCGGAAGCGGCCACCACCTCGGCCTCGGCGAAGGTGGGCGTAATGACTACCTGGCAGTCGTCGTAGGGCCGCTTGTACAGGCCGATTATGGGCAGGTCCACGGCCGCGCGCGCGGCGCTTATGTCCTCGGGCCCGTTCATCCGCAGCCCCAGCGCTCCGGCGCCGGATGCGGCCCGGGCCATCGCTGCCATGAAGATCGGGCCGTGGAGAGGGTGGTCCGGCCGCGCCTGACACGACACGATCAACCCCCCACGCAGCGCGGCCAGCGCCGGGTGGACGGTGAGGGAGCGGTGCGCTGCGGCTCCGTCCATGCGCGATTCCTCCTGATGCGCTACAATGAAAGGGTGACTACCCTGACCGAACGCGAGGCCTACAGGCGCCTGCGCGATGCTGCGAATGGCATTGATCGGGCGCTCGCGGTAGACCGCGGCTCGGTGCGGTGGCGCGACACCCCGGTGCCCGGGGTGCTGTTCGGCCTGGCGCTGGGCCCGGCGCACGCCCTCATGTTCATGCCCTCCGGCGACATCGCCGGACCGGATTGGGGCGAGCGCCTGCCCGGCCGCATCGAGGCCGCCCGCCGTTACCTGCTCGGTTTCCCGCGCCCGGCGCGGTAAGGCCCCACCGGGGACGTATTCCGTGGTGCGGCTTCGTTTCCCTGTGGTCGGGTATCTTTGCGCGGGAGGCCCCCCGGTGTGAAAGTCGAGACACTGCAACTCGGTCCAATCGCGACCAACTGCTACATCGTCCACGACGGGGCCACGGGCCGCGCTGCGGTCATTGACCCCGGGGGAGATGCCCCGCGTGTGACGGCGGCGCTGGCGCGCCGCAACCTCACCGCAGAGGCGATCATCGCCACCCACGCCCACTTCGACCACATCGGCGCCGTGCGCGACTTGGTGCTTGCGACCGGCGCACCCTTCCTGGCCGGCGAGGCCGAACTCCCGGTGTTGATGACCGCGGTCGAGCAGGCCCTGCTGTTCTTCGGCGTCGCCGTACCGCCGCCACCTGCGCCGGATCGCCTCCTGCGCGACGGCGATGAGCTGACGCTGGGAGGCGCCCGGTTTCGGGTCGCGCACACGCCCGGTCACAGTCCCGGCCACATCTGCCTGTTGGGCGACGGCGCGGCCTTCGTAGGGGACGTGGTCTTCCCGGGCAGCATCGGCCGCACCGACTTGCCCGGAGGGGATTACGACACCCTGATGCGGGCGATCGCCCGGCACATCCTGACGCTGCCCGACGAGACCGTTCTCTACAGCGGCCACGGTCCGGAGACCACGGTCGGCCGCGAGCGCCGTACCAATCCCTTTCTGGTTGGGCTCGCTCCGCCGGCAGGTAGCTGACATTGGGCACGGCGGTGCTGGGCACGGCGGCCTTGGGTGACGGCCTGCTCCTGCTCCACGGCGCCGGAGGTCGGGCGCTTGCCTGGCAGAACCAGCTCCTGGCGTTTCCCCGCGCGCGCGCCGAGGATCTGCCGGGCCGCGCCGGCGACACCCCGAGAAGCGTGGACGGCTTCCTCCGGGCGTTGCGCGAGGCGCCGGGACAGGACGCCGCTCACGGCCCGCTCATTTTGGCCGGCCACTCGCTCGGCGGCGCGATCGCGCTGCGCTGGGCGCTTGTCTACCCCGAGGAAGTCCGCGCGCTCGTGCTCATGTGCACCGGGGCGCGGTTGAGGGTCGCGCCGCGCATTCTCGAAGGGATCCGCGCCGCGGACCCCGCGGCGATCGAGCAGTTCGGCGCCATGTGGCTGGGGACGAACCCACCGGAGCGCCTGCGCGAGAAGTCGCTGGCGCTCCTGCACGCCGCGCCCCCGGCCGTGCTTGCAGCGGATCTGGAGGCCGCCGACGGTTTCGACGTGATGTCCGAGCTGGACCATCTGGTGCTGCCGGTGCTCGTAATCTGCGGCGCCGAGGACCGGCTCACCCCGGTGAAGTACGGCCGCTACCTCCACGAGCGGATAGCCGGATCCGAAATGGTGGTCATCGAGAGGGCCGGGCACATGGTCATGCTCGAACAGCCGCGTGCGGTGAACCGCGCGATGCGGTCTTTTCTGGAGCGACTCGACCAGGGGGACCCCGGCCGCGTGGCACGGCCCCACGAGGTACAAGGCCGGGAGGTGGGGGATGCGCGCGACGGTTGACCTCAACGCGGACGGAGGCGAGGGGTTCGGGGGCTACACCATCGGCGCGGACGCCGAACTGCTGCGCTCGGTGACCTCGCTCAACGTGGCGTGCGGCGCCCACGCCGGCGATCCCGTGGTCATCCGTCGAACGATCCGCGCGGCCGTCGCGGCAGGGGTCGCGGTGGGCGCGCATCCCGGCTTCCCCGATCTCCAGGGATTCGGCCGGCGGGCGATGCACGTTGCGCCAGAAGAACTGGTGGCGATGCTGATCTACCAGATCGGCGCGGTCGCGGCCCTGACCGCGTGCGAGGGTACGCGGCTGCGGCACGTGAAGGCGCACGGCGCGCTCTACAACATGGCGGTCGCCGATGCCGCGCTGGCCGGGGCGATCGCAGAGGCCGCGGTCGTGTTCGAGGGGCTGTGGCTGTACGCGCCGCCCGGTTCGGCCATGGCCGCCGC
>VGFA01000033.1 GCA_016869025.1 Armatimonadota bacterium
TGCAGTTTCCATTTTCGATGCAAACACATAGTGAGGGGTGAGACGATGGTGCATTTCTTCACGCCCGCAGAGGTTGCTCGCAGGATGGGTGTCTCGCGGTCCACAGTCCTCTGGTGGACGGATACTCATAAGTTGAAGGCGCTCCGAACCGCAACAGGACGGCGTTTGATTCCAGCGCGGTCGCTCCAGAAGTTTACCGAGGACCGCGCGCGCAAGACACAGGCCCATGCGGGCCTGCGCTAATGAACAGCGGCCCGGCCTGACGCTTCCTAGGGCACCGGCCGGGTCGCTGCCGAGAGAGGAGTGATTGTGTTGACCTCCCCGATTTTATCCCATTCGACGTCATTAGGCAAAACCCTGCACGAGCGGGTTCCTGTCCGTAATCAGGCCGGCCGTGTCGTCGGCTGCGTCCGGTTCCTCAACGGCCGGCGTACCTTTGTGAAGTCCGTCAATCCCGACCTGCACATGCTCCGGCAGCCCCGGGCATGGGCGAATGACCGCACGGTTCTCGACCAACTTGCCCGCATCGGCGCAGAGTTCGTGTGCCACCAAGAACGAGCATCACGCCGACGTTGGTGGGCGTCACTCGCCGCGTTCGGAGAGCACGGCTTCCCTGTTGTGCGCGGCTGCGGCGAACAGGTCGGCCTCGGGCTGAAGTTCTGGCACGTCGAGGACCCTGATAGGCCACAGCAGGTCCCGCTGTTCCCCGAGGTGTCGCGATGAACGGCGCCCCCGAGGAGCTCGCCGCCATCGTCGCCCACGACCGTTGCCTCGACCTCATCGCCGTTCGGTGCCCGAAGTGCGGCGTCACCTGCGGCGTCCTGCCCGGAGCGGAGGCCTGGCATGCCCGCTGCGACGGGGCCCGCATGGAGCCAGTGGACCCGGCTTCTGCGGCGCGGCTGTTGAAGCGCGCCAGGGACCGACGCTGGTATCGGGGCAGGCTGGCCGGGGCCCCCTCGAAACGTCTGGAAAAACGCCAGGAAAACCGGGCAAGAAGGGGGTCTGCGGGGCCGACGGGACCGGGGATACCCGGATGAGCGCGACCGGCCCTTTTGGGGCCTTTGCGAACGAGTACCACGGTCGCGGGTTGAACGCGATTCCGGTCTTGCCCGGCACGAAGCAGCCGGCCGTTCCCTGGCGGGGTTGGCAGCGGCGCCGGCAGTCAGCCGATGAAGTACGCCGGCTCATCGAGACGCACCCCGGGGCCGACATTGGGATTGTCCTGGGCGGTTTCGGCGGGTTGGTGGACTTCGACGTAGATTCTCTCGTCGGCGAGGAAGCGTTGGTCTCGCTGGCTCGGGGGAAGAAACTTCCGTTGCCGGCGACGACCATGCTTGAATCCCCGCGCGGGCATCACCGACTCTTCCGCGCGGTCGGGCCGATACCATCACGACTGCGGCTGGTTGAAGACGTTGACCTGCTCGCCGAGGGCCGGTTTCTCGTCGCACCCCCCTCCACGGGCCGCGCTTGGCTGACCGGCCTCGATGCCCTGGCTCCGCTGCCCGTGGCCTGGGAGGCCTTCTTGCAGGCCGCGCAAACACCTTCGGAATGGGCCGCCAGCCGACGGGCCGCCGAGCACTTCGGAGTCCCCGAGGGAGAGCGGAATATCACCCTGGCGCGGCTGGTTGGCAGCAAACTGACGGCGGGTGTCTCTGACGTGGAGATTGTCCGGTGGGCGCGCGAATGGGCCAAGCGGTGCGCGCCCGGTTCGCACCCGTTCACGTCTGAGGAGGCAGAGCGAGTGGCCCTGTCCATCATCGAGACCCGACGGCGTACCCGGTCGCCGGCGGAGGCTGCCCTGTTCGTCGGGAGAGAACGGGGCCTCGACGCCGTGGACCGATTGGTGCTCGTGGCGCTCGCCACGCACCAGAGGGACCTCGGGGGCCCGGTGACTTTCGCCGCGCCGTGCCGACTAATTGGCAGCCTTGCCGGGTTCGACCCCGGCACGGTCGCCAGGGTGTACCGCCGACTGCGCGAGGCCGGGCTCATCTTCCTGTCGGCGATTCGGGACCCTGACGGCCGGCGGGTTTCAGCCGTTCGGTTCCGGCCACCGTTGCCCACGGCAACATAAGCACTTGTTCTTGGTCTTGAGCTCTTGGTCTTGAAGCCCTGCAGTGAGGTTGTTGAAGCTGGGAGGACGAGGGTTTTGACGGCGGCGCGACGCGCGGCCGAGAAAGGGGGACGAGGTGGCCGGGCAGAGGTGGTCCCGACGGTGGCGGCCGGGCCGCAAGCCGCCCACCCAGCCGCCGCTACGGCAGCGGGTCTGCGTCCTATGCGGCGCGCCGTTTCTTGCCCGCCGGTCTCATGCCCGGCTGTGTTCTGCGCTGTGCCGGAAGAGGCTCGAGCGGGCACGTCAGCAGGAGCGCGCACGGATGCGGCTAGAGGCCGCATGGGCGCGATGGGCGCAGGAAGACCAAGGCGAACCCCGGGAGAATCGGCCCTGAAGGCTTCTCGCAGGCCCTGGCGGTCGCGTAGTAGGACCTGTGACGCGACAGTTACGGTCTTTGTGGGGTGGAACAGGTCTGGCCGGCCGGGCCGGTTCAGGCGCGTGAGTTGGACTTTGGACTAGGGTATCCTGTAGAAGACCCTCCCGGTAGAGTCCACGAACCAGAGTGCGGGTCCCCTGGTGTCAACTCCCATGCTCGCTTGCCCTGCTGGGCTCACAAACAGGACCCCGGCGGGGTCCAGCATGACGTACGACCTCTGGACCGCGTCCAGGAAGAGGAACCCTGGTTTTGCTGGACCCGCACTGAGCACGATGTTCGCCGTCCCCGTTGCGTCCCAAAACCGCAGTGCTGGCTCGCCGGCGACCGCGTCCAGGGTGATGCGCCTTCTACCGCCTTCGTCCACAATCTCAACGGCTCGGGCACGTAGTGTAGATGGCTGCGAATCGGCTTGCTGCACCGGGACTATGAGGGTGACGAATGCGACAAGGCTCAGCGCCAAGACGATGAAGACTAGCCGCAAACGCCGCTCCACAATGCGCAGGCGGTCTAATAGAGCGTCGAACTCCGTTCGCTCCATAGCGTTCCCTCCTTTGTGAGCCCCTATCGGCTGCAGGTCTGCACGACGTTGTACGCGACCGCACGCGGTGCTGGAGCCCCGAACTGCCATCCCGGTGTCAGGCCGCTTGGAGGGCTCGCCCCGGATACTCCGACGGCCACGAAGTCGCGCCGCTCCAGACTGGCCCTAAGCGCCACCGTTGAGGGATTCTGCCCCTCGCGGAGACACTTGGCTGCCCGAGTGAACAGTGGCACCGCGTCCGAGCCGCCATACGCGGTCCACGTCATGCTATCCACCACACCGGCAATGTATGCGTTGCCGCGGGCCGACTCGCCGCTACCATACAGACTAAGGAGCTCATGCCCGTTGAAGAGATACAGACGCTGCCCAGTGGCAGCAGCGACTGAACCGAGGAGTAATCCGATGACTACACCAAACGCGAGAAATCGCACGACACGTCACCGTCCCTTTCCATCGCAGTCACCTCCCGCATCTGTCCGCCCCCACGGATGCACCCCTTCTGCAGCAGCGTCGTGTTGTCATGCTGCGCGATGGTCTACGCGAGCCTCAGCCGCTCGATGGCCCCGGCCCTCTTGTGCGCCCTCTGCAGGTCCGCCCCCACTAGGCTGCTGTAGCGCAGCGTGGTGCTCAGGCTCTCGTGCCCAAGCAGCCGTCTGACTTCATCCAACCCTGCCCCGCCCCGAAGCCAGCTTGTCGCGGCGAAGTGCCGCAGGGCGTGAGGGTGAAACCTACGGTGTGCAGGCAGGCCGACCTTCGCAGAGAGCCTGTGCATGATTTGCAGCAGGTGCCGGTGCTTCAGCGGTCGGCCCGCGCGGTCGCAGAACAGGAACGATTCAGTCGCGGGCTGCGGGTGACGCGCCAGCCATGCCTTCAGCGCCCTCGTCGTGGTGGGGCCGACGAAGGCCACTCGGTCCTTGCGGCCTTTGCCCTCACGCACGAACAGGCCGCGGTCGGCCGGTCGCCAGTCCTCAACCAGCAAGTGGAGCAGTTCGCTGGCGCGCAGGCCCGCATCGGCGAGCACCAGGAGCAGCGCCCGGTTCCTCGTGCCATGCAGCGTTTCGGGGCAGGTGGCGAGCGCGGCCCGCAGTTCCTCTTCGGTGGGCACGTCGGGCAGCGTCTTGGGGCAGCGCATGGTGAAGCCGCGAAGAGGGTTCTCGGTGAGGGTGCCAACCTCGACGCACCACCTGAAGAACGTCTTGAGCGTGCGGTAGCCCTGGTGCTGGCGAGAGGCTGACAACCCGCGCTCTTGGAGGTGCGCGAAGAACTGCCGCACCGTGAGCACGGTCACCTCTGGAACGCCGGCGAGGAACTGCTCCAGCCATTCGCGGTAGGTATGCAGCGTCGCCTGTGTGCAGCCAGCTACACGCTTGGTGAGCAAGAACGACTCGACAGCATCCCTGAGGGGGTGAGCGTCGGCTTTTTCAAGCGTTTCGGGAGAACCGCGAAGGCTGAAACCCGCGTCCTGACTGAACTGGCGCGCCCGGAGGGACTTGAACCCCCGACCTACGGCTCCGGAGGCCGCCGCTCTATCCACTGAGCTACGGGCGCGCTAACTCTCATTATAGCACCTCATGACACCCTGCAGGGCCTACTGCTCGCCGTCGTCGTCCCCGTCTCCGGCGCCATGACCACCGGCACCCTGACCACCAGTACCTGCCGGCTGCGCGGAGGCAAGGCCCGCGGGCTCACCCGAAGGCACGGCCGCGGCTGCGCGTGGGAACAACCTCGCCACCAGGTCGTCCAGCAGCGAATAGACCACCGGGATCACGAGCAGCGTCAGGAATGTGGACGTCAGGAGCCCTCCCAACACCGCCATGCCCAGCGGCTGGCGCCACTCGGCGCCGCTGGTGCCCAGCCCGAGCGCCACCGGCAGTCCGCCGAGGATCGTCGTGAGCGAGGTCATCAGGATCGGCCGCATACGGACTCCCCCGCCCTCGATCAGGGCGTCCCACCGCGACCGGCCGCGGGCGCGCAGCTGGTTGACGTAGTCCACGAACACGATGGCGTTGTTCACCACGATGCCCGTGAGCATGATGATCCCCAGCAGCGACATGATGCTCACGTTGATGCGCGTGGCCAACAGCAGCGGGAAGACGCCCACCGCTGCCAGCGGCAGCGTGAACATGACCGTCAAGGGGTGCAGCAACGACTCGAACTGAGCAGCCATCACCATGTACACGAAGACGATCGCCAGCGCCAGCGACGTCAGCAGATCCCGGAACGATTCGGCCTGAATCTGTGCCTCTCCGCCGAAGAAGACCTCGTACCCGGGCGGGAGCGTCAGGGCGTCCGTCTTCTTCTCGATGTCGGCGATGACCGCGCCCAGCGGTCGTTCCTTCAGGTCGGCCGAGACGACCGCAAGCCGTGCCCGGTTCTTCCTCTGCACTGAGGCCGCACCGCGCGTCTCGTGCAGCGAGGCCACGTCGCGCAGGCGTATCGCGGTGCCATCGGGAGCGGTTCCCACGGCAAGGTCGCCGATGCGTTCGACCGCGTTACGGTCTTCGATCCTGGACCGCACGGTGATGTCGAACTCATCCCCGCCTACGCGGTACCGGGTCACGGCGCTGCCCTCGATCGCGCTGCGGAGCGCGGTGCCGACGACGGCGGCGTTGAGCCCAAGCCGCGAGGCCCGGGCGCGGTCGAGCGTAACCTGGATCTCGGACTTGCCCAGGGCCAGGGAGTTGTCCACGTTTACCACGCCGGGGGTGGTGCGCACGATCTCCTCGACCCTCGCCGCCAGATCCGCGAGACGGCGCTGATCGGGCCCCGAGATCTCGACCTGCACCGGCGCCTCGCCGCCTCCGACCCCGCTGGTCGAGGAGATCTTCACCTCCGCTGCGGGGATGACGGCCATCTCCGTGCGCAGAGCGTCCATGATCTGCGCGAGCGCGCGCGTGCGCTCGCCCCGGTCAACCAGACTCACAAAGATGTCTGCCTTCTGTGATCCCGGCGTGGTGTACCCAAAGCCCAGCGAGGAGGCACCCACCATCGTGAAGACGGTCTTCACCTCTGGTGTCTGCCGCAGGATCGCCTCTGCCTTCAGCGCGGCCGCATCTGCCAGGGCCAGCGAGCTGCCCTGGGGCATGTCGAGCTGGACTCGGAACTCGCCGGTGTCGGAGACGGGGAAGAACTCCTTGCCGATGAGCGGTGAGGCCACCAGTGCCATGCTCGCCGCGAATGCCAGGGTCGCCAGCCCGAGCGTGGCTCCCCGGTGCCGCAGGCACCAGGACAGCCATCCCTGGTACCGGCGCACCAGCACGTCGTAGGCGGCATCCCACCGGTCGGACAGGCGCCCCCGCCAGGTCCCGGCGTAGTTCCTCCGCCTCAGCCAGCGCCCAGACAGCATCGGCGTCAGCGTGAACGCGATGAGGACCGACAGCAGGTTGGCGAAAACGACTGTGAGCCCGAACTGCCGGAAGAACTGCCCGACGATGCCGCTGGTGAAGGCGATCGGCACGAACACGGCGACATTAGTCATCGAGCTGGCCATCACCGCCAGCTCTATCTCGCGCGAGCCCTCCCGTGCCGCGTCCTGTGGCGTCGGGTCGAGGTCCAGGTGCCGGTTGATGTTCTCGGTGACCACGATGGCATTGTCCACAAGCACGCCCACCGATACCGCCAGGCCGAGCAGCGACATCATGTTGATCGTGAATCCCGCAAAGAACATCGGCAGGTAGGTGGCGATGATCGCGGTCGGCATCGCCAGTGCGATGATGAGTGTGCTGCGCACGTTGTGCAGGAACAGGAAGACCACGATGGCCACCAGGATCGCCCCAAGCAGCAGGTTGCCCTGCACGTCGGCGACCGATGAGCGGATGAAGACCGACTGGTCCTGGGCGATGGCGAAGGTCAGGTCGCCGGGCAGCGTGCGGCGCAGCTCAGCGACTGCCTTGCGCACGCCGTCGGCGACCTTGACGGTGTTGCCGCCGGCCTGCTTCTGGACCGTGATCCCAACGCTGTCTCTGCCGTTCAGGCGCGTGTACTGGGTGGCGTCCTTCTCGGCGTCACGTACCGTGGCCACGTCGCCCAGGCGGACGGTGCTGCCGTCGCGACGAAGCACCCGCAGATCGGCAATCTCCTCCAGACTCGTGAACTGCCCTGCCAGCCGGACCAGGAACTCCCGGGAATCCTCGGTCACCTTGCCGCCGGGCATGTTCAAGTTCTCGGCGCGCAGCGTATCCTCGATCTGCGACAGGGCAAGCCCGAACGCCCGCAACCGTTCCTGGTCCACCTCGACGCGGATCTCGCGGACGCGGCCGCCGGTGACGTTCACGGCGGCCACGCCGGATACCCTTTCGAGCCGCGGCTTGACCACGTCGTCGGCGATCCGCCGCAGCTCGCGCGGAGACCTCGAGCCGCTCAGCCCGATGTTGAGCACCGGCATGGCGCCGACATCAAGCTTCTGCACGATCGGCTGCTCGACGTCCCTGGGAAAGCCCGCCCGCGCTATGTCCACGCGTTGCCGCACGTCCGCGGCCGCTGCATCCACGCTGACACCCAGCTCGAACTGCACGAGAACAAGCACGATGCCTTCGCCTGCGATGCTGCGGACCTCGCGCACATCGGGCAGGCTGGAGATCTGTTCCTCCAGCGGCTTGGCGACGAGGAGTTCCACCTCTTCCGGACCTGCGCCCGGATAGACCACGGTCACGCTCACGAACGGGAACTGGATGTCCGGGGTGAGCTCGACGGGCAGGCGCGTGTATGAAACCAGGCCAAGCACCATGAGCGCGCTGATGACCATCAGCACGAAGACCGGGCGGCGGACGGCGATTCCTGAGAGCGACACTAGCGGGCCACCGCCCGTACCCTGGTCCCTGGGGCCAGCACTTCCGGCCCCAGCACGATCACTTGTTCGCCGAGCGCCACGCCGGTGCGCACCTCAACCCGACCACCCTGCACCAAGCCCAGCGTGACAGATCGAACCTGAACCGCGCCGTCCACCACGACCCGAACGACCGGCTGGTCACCGCCGGAGACCGCGACCTTCGGCACAACGAGGACGCCAGAGCGCTGCTCGACGACGACCTCGCCGCGCGCGAAGGTTCCGGGCACCGCGGCCGCCGCGCCCGGCTTCAACCGCAGCCGAACACTGGCCGCCCTGCTGACGGGATCGGCCATCGGCGTGACGAGCCGGACCGTGGCCTCGGCCGGCTGGTCTGGCGCACCCTCCAGTCGCAGCGTCGCGCGCATGCCCAGCTTGATCAGCCCGATCTCGCGCTCACCGATCTTGACCTCCACTTCCATTGCCTGGTCGTCGTAGACCAGCGCGGCATAGCCAGCCCGGCCCGCAAAGTCACCTGAGACGAGGTGATCCCCCACCGAGGCGGTCAGGCCGGACACCCGCCCGGAGAAGGGCGCCCGCAGGGTCATGTGCCCCAGCCGCTGCCGGGCCATTGCCGCGACCGCGCGGGCCTGCTCCACCTGGGCGCGCCCGGCCCGCAGCTCCTCGCTCCTGGCGCCGCTCTCGGCCACGGTCAACTGCTGCCGCGCGGAGTCGAGCGCCGCCCGGGCGATCTCGGTCTGCGCCTGCGCCGCCTGCACCGCCGCGCGGGCCTGGTCCTGCTGGAGCCGCGCCTGATCCACCTGTGCCTGGGCGATTGCGCCGTCCCGCATCAGTTGCTCGTGACGGCGCAGGTTGTCCTCGGCAACCCGCAGCGCCGCCTGAGCCAGCGCGGCCTGTGTCTCCGCTGCCTTCACCTGGTTCTGGGCCTGCGTGACGGCGTTCTGGATCACCTGACGCTCCTGCGGCCGGAGCCCGCCCTCCAGCAGGGCCAGCCGGGCCTCGGCTGAGGCAACAGCGGCCTCGGCCTGCGCCAGGTCGGTCCGCTGGTCCGCCGGATCGAGCTCGATGAGCGCCTGCCCCGCGGCCACCCGGGCGCCGTCCTGGACCAGCACGCGGGCGACGCGGCCGCTCACCTTGGGGAAGATCTCGGCCGTGCGGAATGCGGTCACTGTGCCGCTGACCTCGACCGCGTGCGACACCGTTCCCTGCTCCACCGCGACGACCTCGACGGGGATCAGAACCGGCGCGGTTTGGTCCGCCGCGGGAGGGCTCCCCCGACCACGCAGCACCGCTCCAGCGGCCACCACGATCAGCGCAATCAAGAAGACCCACCACCAGCGACGCATCGGCACAAGCTCCTTCCTTCCCTTGCGATATCCCACAGAGGGGTCTATCTCTGACAACTCAACCCGCGCGTTTGACTATTCCTTCCAGGAAAGCGCCGGCAACATCCGGTGCCAGGCGCCGCAGCGGAACGCCCCTGCGGTCAACGATCCATTGTGACATCAAGCCGTCCAGCAGCGCCACCAGCAGCGGAGCAGCCACGCCGGCCCGGCCCGCATCCAGCTCGCCACGGTGCACACCTTCTCGAACCAGGGCGCCGACCATCTCCCTGCCCTGCCGGTACATGTCGCGCGCCATGCTCTCCACCTCTCGGGTCAACTCCAACCCCACGGGTAGCGTGGAGAGCTGCAGCAGATTGCAGAACTCCGGGTGGTCCGCGTAGTAGACAACGGCCGCGGCAACCACGGCCCGCAGGCGCGCGACCGCGGACCCTTCGCCCGCATGCCCTTTGCCCGCGTACCCGTCGCCCATGGAACCGCCGCCCCCGCGGGCAACGCCCTCGAGGTGCTCGATCAGCCGAGAGATCTCCTGCCGGATAACCGCCAGGAACAGCTCTCCCTTGTTCTCAAAATGCCAGTAAACCGCGCCCTTGCTGACCCCGGCACCGGTGGCGATCTCGTCCAGAATGGCCCGGTGGTATCCCCTTTGCGAGAACTCGCGCAGCGCCGAGTTCAGGATGCGGCTGCGGACGCCGGGTTGATCGGCCCTCTGGCGGGGCAACGGCCTCTCCTCTCTACATACCGACCGGTCGGTATGCAGGTTACCTGGGATGTTCCCCGGTGTCAACGCCCTTAGACCGACCCTTAGACCAACCTGGGGGCCACGCTATGGGGCTACGGTACGGGTACGCCACGGGCCACTACACGGGCCGCGATGCGGGGCTGCGCTACCCTTGCAGCCGGCGACGGCGGATGTCTTCGTCTATGGCGGCGCGCAGGCGGAAGGCAATCGTCACAGCCAGATCGCGTACCGATCCACCCTCGGGAGGGACGTCCCTGGTGGTGAATCGGAACACCGCCCATCCGCGGGCGAACACGCCCCAGCCCCCCGGATACGCGGCCGCGGATACCTCGAATGGCTCGAGGTCCGTGTCGAAGAGCCGGTCGAGTAAGTCGGCCGCCTCCTTGATCCTGGCCGGATCCGGCAGCCGAACGATCGGACGGCCGTTGACCAAGAGGTCGGCAACCTCCACGCCTTCCTCAGAGTGTTCCCGCACAGAGAGCACCAGGTAGTTGGCCGGAACCCTCCTTATTAGCGGAATCCGGCGCGCGCGCAGCTCGGCTTCCACATACTGCACGCGCTCGGCGATCTTGGGGTGTTGGGCGAAGGCGCCCGGATCGGGCCGTGGAGAGAGCTGCTCCAGTCGCACCAGCCGCTCCAGTACGGTCAGCACCGCGACCGGGCTGTAGTCGGTCTTGGACAGGTAGGCAATCGAGGCGAGATCGGCGTCGCGCTCGAGGTCGCGCGCATATCCCGAGAGCAGGCCGGTGGAAAAGATCTGCGCGCCCTGCGCCAGGTTGGCGTCGCGGGCGAAGATCGCAACCAGCAGGGTGACGAACGCTGCCTGGTTCGCGCGGCGCATCATCTCCATGCCGTGGGCGAGCGCGGCGTGCGCCACCTCGTGAGCGATGACCGCGGCCAGCTCGTGGTCGCTACGGACGAACCTGAGCAGACCGGTTGTCACGTAAATGAACCCGCCCGGCAGCGCCACGGCGTTGACCTGGTCGAACTCCACCACCTTGAAGCTGTACGGAAGGCGCGGGCGATCGGAGACAGCGGATACGGCGGCGCCAATACGGTTCACCCGGGCAGTGACCGCGGCATCCTTGACGATCTTGAACTTGGCCTCGATCTCGGTGACGGCCTGCCGGCCGATCCGGATCTCCTGGTCTTCGGCGGGCGCGGCAAGGGCAGGCGGGACAGCGGCCGCCAGCAGTAGCGCGGCCAGCATCCCAGAAGCAAAGCGCAGGACGGACGCGGCGCGCGCGGGCCCTATCACGAGTGCGCCACAAACTGCGCGAGGTTGAAGACCACCCTGGCGTTGGACGTCGTAATCTCGGCAACCGTGCCGGCGGAGACGCCGCGGGCGTGTGCCGCGGCCCAGGCCACCAGAGGTAGATGGGCCGGCTCGTTGCGCCGGCCACGGTGCGGCTCAGGCGGAAGGTACGGGGCGTCGGTTTCGAGGAGGAGCCGGTCCGGAGGGACGAAGCGCGCCACCTCCTGGGTCCGGCGCGCATTGCGGTAGGTCAACGGTCCGCCCAACCCCAGATAGCAGTTCCTGTCCAGAAAGGACCGGGCGATCTCGATTGATCCGGAGAAGCAGTGCATGACAACTGCCGAGGGCGCGCCTTCGTCCAGGATTCGCATCGCGTCCTGATGGGCGTCACGGTTGTGGACGATCACCGGGAGGTTCATCTCACGCGCCAGGTCCAGGTGCGCGCGGAACGCGCTCGCCTGGGCCTCCCGCGGTGCAAACGTACGGTAGTAGTCGAGCCCGGTTTCACCCACGGCCACCACTCTGGGATGACGGGCCAGCGCCGCCAGTTCGCGCATTGCCTCGGGCGTGGCATCACCCGCGTCGTGGGGATGAATGGCCACGGCCGCGAACACATCCCCGTGCTGTTCTGCGAGGGCCACGGCACGGCGGCTGGAGGCCAGCGATGTGCCGATGGTGACGAACCCGCCCACTCCCGCAGCCCGGGCACGGTCCAGCACGGCCGCCCGGTCGGGGTCAAAAGCCCCGTCGTCCAGGTGAGTGTGAGAGTCGAAGAGGTTGAGGATCACCTCTTCAGTCTACCGGGCGCCCGAGGGAGCCGCAACCTGTCAGGAAACGCCGGACCCCCTTGGCGGCGTGCCGTCCACCGTGAGGATCGCCACCTCGTCGTCCCCCCACGTCGCCGCCAGCAGCATCCCGCGCGACTCGACGCCGCGCACCTTGCGCGGCTGCAGGTTGGCCAGCACCACGATGCGCCGGCCGATCAGGTCGGCCGGCTGGTAGTGAGTGGCGATGCCGGCCACGATCGTGCGCACCTCGTCGCCTATGTCCACCGTCAACTTGACCAGCTTGTCCGTGCCCTGCACTCTCTCGGCCGCGGTAACCTCGCCGATGCGCACGTCCAGACGCTTGAACTCCTCGATAGTGATCTCGCCCACGGTGTTTCCTCCCTCTCTGGCTGCGACTGCCACGGTGGTCGCGACGGGCCTGGGCCGTGTGTCTATGCGCGGGAAGATGGGGTTTCCGATCCGCACGCGCAGGCCCGAACCCAGCCCGCCCCACCGCCTGGCATCCTCGATCCGCTGCGCCTCCAGCGGCTGCTCGATGCCGAGCTGATCCCAGACCCGCAGGGTGGCAACCGGCATTACCGGGGAAAGCACGATGGTCGCGATCCGCAGTGCCTCTAGCGTGTTGTACAGGATCGTCCCTGCCCGATCCGTGCGGCCCTGCTTGATGGCCGACCACGGCGCCTCTTCGTCTATGTACTTGTTGGCCGCGCCCAGCAGTCTCCACACCTCGGCCAGTGCCTGGCTGAAGTTGAGGCGGCCCACATGCTCGCCGACCTCAGCCACAACCGCGCGGGCGAGATCAGCCAGCGCTGCGTCGGTCCCCTCTGCCGGACCCGGCGCGGGCAGCACTCCACCAAACTGACGCTCGACAAGTGGGAGGGTACGGTTGAGCAGGTTGCCGTAGTCGTTGGCCAGGTCGGCGTTGAACCGGCCGATCAGGGCCGGCTGGTTGAAGTCGCCGTCGGCGCCAAAGGTAACCTCGCGGAGGAGAAAGTAGCGCAGCGCGTCCACCGCCACCGCCGGCTCGGCCCCTGATCTCTCGGCCAGCTCGCGGCTGACGGCCACCGGGTCAAGGATGATCCCAAGCGACTTGCTGAACTTCTGCCCTCCGAACGTCAGGAATCCGTGGGCGAAGATCTGTCGGGGGGGTTCCAGCCCGGCTGCGTGCAGCACGATGGGCCAGATCACGGCATGAAACCTCAAAATGTCCCGGCCTACCAGGTGCACCTCGGCCGGCCAGAACCTCCGGAACTGCTCCAGATCGTCACCGTATCCGACAACCGTGATGTAGTTGATCAGGGCATCAATCCAGACATAGGCCACCTGGTCTGGGTCGAAGGGAAGCGGCACGCCCCACTTGAATGTGGACCGGCTGACCGCGATATCCCTCAGCCCGGACCGGATGAAGCTCAGCACCTCGTTGCGCTGCGCCTCGGGCTCGATGAATCCGGGGTGGCGCTCGATGTGGCTCTGAATCCAGTCCTGGTACCTGGAGAGGCGGAAGAGATAGCAGGCCTCGGCGTTCCACTCGACCGGCCTGCCGGTGTGCACCGGACAGGTGCGGTCCGCTCCGAGCTCGGCCTCGGGATAGAACGACTCGCACGAGGAGCAGTACCACCCCTCGTATGTGCCCTTGTAGATGTCCCCCTGCTCGTACAGCCGTGTGAAGATCGCCTGCACCACCCGCTCGTGCCCGGGCTCGGTCGTGCGGATGTAGCCGTCATAGGCGATGTGGAGACCCGCCCAGAGATCGCGGAACGCCGCGGAGATCCTGTCGGCCCAGGCCTGGGGCTCCACCCCGTGGGCGCGTGCCACGCGTTCGATGTTGAGGCCGTGCTCGTCGGTGCCGGTCGCGAAGTACACGTCGCGGCCGGCCAGCCGGTGGAACCTGGCAGCGGCATCCGCGGCGATTGTCGTGTAGGCGTGCCCGATGTGCGGCACGTCGTTCACATAGTATATCGGCGTCGTGATGTAAAACTTCTCCATCGGCCACACCCTTCTCGGAAGCCGCGACAGACCCCCGGTCCGCCAGGCGTAGGTCTGATTCTAGGCCCGGCCGTTTGAGAGTGTCAAATGCCGGGGTTCTTGTAGGTCGCTTTCCAGCCCCGAACTAGACACCGCCTCACAGCATCATAGGAGGAGGACCGCCTGCGCCTGGACATATGCCCGATGCGGCCTCCACATCCTGCTCCTAGACTA
>VGFA01000034.1 GCA_016869025.1 Armatimonadota bacterium
CCGGGATGCCCAAGGTCGAGTGCATCTTCGTCGAGGAGTTTCAGCCCGAAGGACCTTACGGGGCCAAGGGGGTTGGGGAGATCGGCAACATCCCAACGGCCGCGGCGATCGCCGGCGCGCTGTGGTCCTACGACGGTGTACGCCGGACCCGGCTGCCGATGAAGGATTCTCCCGCGGCCCGAGGATTCGTGAGATGGACCTCGTCCTGACCGGCGGCACCGTACTTGCATCGCTGGACGCGCCGGCGCTTCTCCAGGCCGACGTGCTGATCCAGGGAGGCCGCGTCACCGCTATCGGCCGGGCTCCGGAGGGTCTTCCCCGCCGCGACTGCTCGGGCTGCCTGATCATTCCTGGGAACGTCTGCGCGCACACGCATCTATACTCTGCGCTGGCGCGAGGCATGCCCTACGGCCTGGAGCCGCCGGCCGACTTCACGCAGATCCTACAGCGCGTCTGGTGGCGCCTGGACCGGGCCCTGGACGAGGAGACGGTCCGCGCGTCGGCGCGCTCCGGCGCGATGAGCGCGCTGCTCTCGGGTACGACCACGGTTGTTGATCACCACGCCTCGCCCAACGCCATCGCGGGCTCACTCGACGTCATCGCGGACGCGCTCGGCGAGATCGGCCTGCGTTCGGTTCTCTGCTACGAGGTCACCGACCGCGATGGGCCCGAGCGGGCGCGCGCCGGGGTCGAGGAGAACCGGCGTTTCCTGGCCGCGCAGCGGCCCATGGCAGGGGGCCTCGTGGGCGCGCACGCGTCGTTCACCCTCTCGACGGACACGCTGGCCGCCTGCGTAGAGGTCGCGCGCCGGGCAGGCGCGGGCGTTCACGTACACGTGGCCGAGGACATGGCAGATCAGCGCGATGCCATGGCCCGCTTCGGCCGGCGCGTGGTGGGCCGGCTGGCCGATGCCGGCGCCCTGGACGAGCGGGCGGTCCTGGTTCACTGCGTGCACGTGGACGACGGCGAGATCGCCGCGATTCTCGGCTCTGGAGCGACCGTGGCGCACAACGCGCGATCCAACATGAACAACTCGGTCGGCCGCGCGCGGGTGGGCCGCCTCGGAGAGCGCGTGGTGCTCGGCACCGACGGTATCGGCGCCGACATGTTCGCCGAGTCGGCGGCCGCGTACTGGCGGGCCCGGGAGGACGATCTCTTCCTCGGCTTCGCCTGGCCGCTCCAGCGCATGGCCGCGGGCGCGCGCATGGCCGGGAGGATCCTGGGTGAGCCCGCGCTGGGCCGGATCGAGCCCGGCGCGCCCGCCGACATCACGGTGCTGGACTACCCTACCCCGACGCCGCTGCACGAAGGCAACCTGGCCGGGCACTGGCTCTTCGGCCTCTCGGCGCGTCACGTGCGCGACGTGCTGGTGCAAGGCGAGCTCGTCGTAGCCGACCGGCGGCTGAAGCGGGTGGACCAGGACGAGCTCGCCGCGCAGGCGCGCACGCAGACAGAGCGGCTGTGGCGCCGCCTCGAGGAGATCGGACCCCACGAGTTCGAGCCAGCAGGAGGAACGAGGCCATGACGCCAGGCGGCGGACGCGTTGCGCTGTACCTGCAGGACAAGCATCCCATCCGTCAGGGGATGGAGTACGTGCGGTACGCTGAGGAGCGCGGGTTCGAGGCGGTGTGGCAGGCGGAGAGTCGCCTTGTCCGCGAGGCCACGATCCCGCTGGCCGCGTTCGCGGCGGTCACCCAGCGGATCAAGGTGGGTTCGGGTGTCGTCAGCTTGTGGACGCGCAACGTGGGGCTGCTGGCGGCGACGTTCTCCACCCTCGACGACCTGGCGCCGGGCCGGGTGATGCTCGGGATCGGCGCGTGGTGGGAACCGCTGGCTACCAAGGTCGGTGTGGACCGGCGCAGGCCGCTGCAGGCGATGCGCGAGGTGGTCGAGGTCACCCGGCGGCTGCTCGCCATGGAGAGGGTAACCTACCACGGCGAGTTCGTTCACGTCACCGACATCGAGCTCGACATCGTGCACGGCGACCGTTCGCCTAAGAAGGTGCCCATCTACATAGGCGCTACAGGCATGAAGATGATGGAGATGACCGGTGAGATCGCCGACGGCGTGCTGCTGAACTACCTGGTCAGCCCGGGCTACAACAAGACGGCGATGGAAGCGCTGGCCGCCGGCGCGGCCAGGGCCGGGCGAAGCGTCGAGGACCTCGATCGGCCCCAGCTCGTGGTCTGCTCCCTGGACGAGGACCGCTCGTTGGCGCTGGACCGCGCCCGCGAACTGGTGACGCAGTACCTCGGCCAGCAGCCCCACATCATGAAGGCCAGCGGCGTGGACCCGGCGCTGCTGGACGAGATCGGCAAAGAACTTACCTGGCCGGCCGGGCCGGAGGAGATCCGAAGGGCGATGCGCCTGGTGCCCGACGAGGTGGTCCAGATGATAACCGCCTCGGGCACCCCAGCGGAGTGCCGCGCCAAGGTGCGCGAGTACATTGCCGCCGGGTGCACCTGTCCCATCCTGTATCCCCTTGGAGACGACGTGCGCGCCATGATTGACGCCTTCGCAGAGGGACGGTTTTGACCAACCTCGCCGCTGAAGATACCTTCGTCCGCCTCGACAACGTCACGCTGGACTATCAACACGAAGGCCAGGCGGTCCGTGCCGTAGAGGACGTGAGTCTCACGGTGCGGCGGGGTGAGTTCGTAGTGGTGGCAGGGCCCAGCGGCTGCGGTAAGACCACGCTGCTCAAGGTTCTCTCCGGCCTGGTCGTGCCCGGGAAGGGCAGCGCAAGCGTGGGGAACGCGCAGGTGCGCGGCCCACAGAAGAACGTGGGAATGGCGTTTCAGAACCCCATCCTCCTCCCCTGGCGCAAGGTCATGGACAACGTCCTGCTCCCGATGGAGGTCGTCACCCCGCACAAGGAGCGGTTCCGCCGCCACCGCTCGGAGTACGTGGCCCAGGCGCGGGAGTTGCTCGCCTCGGTCGGGCTGAGTGGGTTCGACGATCGCCACCCCTGGCAGATCTCCGGAGGGCAGCAGCAGCGGGCCAGCCTGTGCCGCGCCCTGATCCACAATCCGGAGATCCTGCTGCTGGACGAGCCCTTTGGCGCGCTGGACGCCTTCACCCGAGAGGAACTCTGGCAGGTCCTGCAGGACCTGTGGATGCAGCGGCGGTTCACCGTGCTGCTGGTGACCCATGACCTGCGTGAGGCGGTGTTCCTAGCGGACACCGTGTACGTGATGAGCACGCGCCCTGGGCGGATCGTGTCCCGGACCACCGTGGACGTTCCGCGCCCGCGCACGCTGGAGGATACTTTCAGCGCGCAATTCACGGAGACGTATCACGAGATCAGGCGCCAGATCGGTGAGGTGCTGGGACGATGAAATCGGAAAGCCACGGCAGGGTGGGCGGACGATGAAGCGCTCAAACTGGTTGACCGAATGGCTGCCCCCGCTGGTGGTGATCGTGTCCGCCTTCGCCATCTGGGAGGCAGGGGTCGCCCTGCTGCGCGTGCCCGAGTTCATCCTGCCCGGGCCCAGCGCGGTGTGGGTAGCGCTGGTGAAGTGGCGCGAGGCCATCTGGTTCAACGCCTCGCAGACGCTGTACACGACCCTTGTGGGATTCGCCATGGCTCTCGCCGGAGGAATGGGGCTGGGGCTGGCCATCGGCTACTCCACGCTGGTGTACCGGGCGCTCTATCCCCTGCTGGTGGCTTTCAACAGCGTGCCCAAGGCGGCGATCGTGCCCGTGCTCGTAATCTGGTTTGGAATCGGCACGATCCCGGCGATCCTCACCGCGTTCCTCATCTCGTTCTTCCCGATCGTCGTGAACGTGGCCACCGGGCTGGCCACGATGGAGCCAGAGCTGCAGGACGTGCTGCGGTCGCTGGGAGCGTCCAAGCGCGAGATCTTCCTCAAGGTCGGCATCCCACGATCGCTGCCTTACTTCTTCGCGTCGCTCAAGGTCGCGGTAACGCTGGCATTCGTGGGCGCCGTGATCTCTGAGACCGTGGCATCGAACAAGGGCATCGGCTATCTGATGATCGCGGCCAGCTCGCGCTTCGAGGTGCCGCTCGTGTTCGCCGGGTTGATCGTGGTCGCCGCCATGGGCGTGGCGCTGTTCGCGTTCTTCGCGGTCATCGAGCACCGCCTGACGAGTTGGGCATACCGGGGACCGGCTCTGACCGTCTGAGGGGAGGAACCATGGGGAAGCCAGCCCTGCTCATCATTGACATGCAGAACGACTCCTGCCAGCCCGGAGCGGCATTCGAGGTGCGCGGCGCCCTGGGCGTGCTCCCCAACGTCAAGAGACTGCTGGACGCCTTCCGGACGAACGGCCTGCCCGTCGTGCATGTCATGCGGGAGTACCGTGCGGACGGCGCGGACATAGAGATCACGCGGCGCGACCGGTTCATCCGTGCAGGCGGCGCGTTCGTGCCGGGCACGAGCGGGCATGCGCCGGTCGAGGGGCTGGGGCCGGTCTCCGGCGAGGCGGTAGTACCCAGGCAGCGGTGGAGCGCCTTCCACAAGACCGACCTGGAAGCCGTGCTGCAGGCCCAGGAGGTCGAGCTCGTGGTGCTGGCCGGGGTGGAGACCCTGGGCAGCATCCGGTGCAGCGCGTACGACGCGCTCGCCCTCGACCTCGAGGTCGTGGTCGCGTCGGATGCGACCATGGCCGGCGATGCCGAAGCGCACAAGGCCAACCTGCGCGACATGGAGACCGTCGGCATCGAGGTCTCCTCGGCCGACCACATAGTCTGGGCGCTGCCCAAGCGGCTGGGCCGGCGACTCAGGACCCGGCGCGACGAGGCGAAGACCCGCCAGTCCTGACCCGGCGCACATCGGCGGCCGGACAGCTATAGGGTCAGCGCGCCCGCCCGAACCTCCTGAGGGCCTCCAGGATCGCCCGCGTGCCGAACTCGACGGCCTCAGAGGGAATCCGCTCGTCGGCCGCGTGCACCAGGCGCGAAAAGTTCATCCCTTCGGGCAGGCGCATCGGCAGGAAGCCGTAGGTCTGGATTCCCAGCCGTGCGAAGAACCGCCCGTCGGTGGCGCCGGGCATCAGATACGGCACCGGGATGCCCCCAGGGTCCTGGTCGCGCAGAATCCCGGCCAGCAGATCGAACATCCCCATATCTGGTGACGCCGGACCAGGATCGTGGCGGATCACGCCCGCATCACCGGCCTCGCTCAGGGCGACGTCCGGCCCCAGGATCGGGCGCAGATCGGTGATCAGGTCTCCGGGACCGCACCCCGGCAGCAGTCGCCCGTCCATGTCGAGAACGATCTCGCTGGGGATGACGTTGACCTTCTCGCCGCCGCGCACGATGGTGGCGTTGACGGTGTTGCGCAACAGCGGGGAGAACATCCGGCCGCGCTCGCCCATCAACGCCAGCACGGCGTCCGTGCTGTGCGTGTCCAGCAGCGTGCGCAGGATCCAACTGGACGGCGGCCGCAGCGCGCCGGCGACTGCCTCGATCATCTGCCGGGCCACAGGAGTCACGCGCACCGGCAGATGGCGCCTATCCAGTGCCCTCAGTACGCGTCCGAGCGACGCCATGGCGCCGCCCTGCATCGGCAGGGCGCCGTGCCCGCCGGGCCCGCGGACGGTCGCCCTCAACCAGCAGCTCCGCTTCTCGGCGACCTGTATGGGATAGAACGTCCGGCCGCCGACCGGCATGCTGAACCCGCCGAACTCGCCGATGGCGTAGCGGATCCCGTCGAACAAACCTGCGTGGTCTTCGACTAGGAAGCGGGCGCCGTGCTCACCGTTGGCTTCCTCGTCGCACAGGATCGCCAGCACAACGCCGCCGGCCGGCCGCAGGCCCTCGGCCCGTGCGCGCAGGAGCGCGGCCAGCATCATCGCCACGCCGCCCTTCATGTCGAGAGCCCCGCGCCCCCAGACGAAGCCGTCTACCAGGCGGCCTTCGAACGGTGGGTGTTGCCAGACCTGCCCAGCGGTGGTCACGACGTCCACGTGCCCATAGAGCAACAGCGGCGGCGCACTGCCCTCCCCGGCCAGGCGCGCGATCAGGTTGGGTCGCTCGGGATCGCGGGCCAGAAGCGTGGTCTCGAACCCGGCCGCGGTCAGCAGGTCGTTGATGTAACCGACGCAGGCGACTTCGCACCCAGGCGGGTTGGTGGTGTCGAACTGGATCAGGCGCCGAAGCAGTTCGGCGGGATGTTCGTGAACGGACACGGGATCCTCCGGGGCTCTGGCCTACTCTGGCTCCATCAGCGTACCCTGCCCGTGGGTCAGGCCCCAGTAGTGCGGGACCGCCTTCGGGCCCGGCACGTCGGGCGCAGGCGGCGGGCCGGCCGAGGTGGCCGGCCGGGTGAGGCCGATCAGGTCGTCGGGCCGGACCGGAACGCGGTTCAGCGCCCGGCCGGTGGCGTCGCGCAGCGCGGCCACGATTGCGGCGGTCGAGACCACGGTGGGCGGCTCGCCCACGCCCTTGACGCCGAACGGCGATCCAGGTTCGGGCTCCTCGACCAGCACCGCCTCTACCGGCGGCATGTCCAGGATCGTGGGTATCAGGTAGTCGGTGAAGGAGGCGTTCAGGATGCGACCTTCCCGCACCTGAACCTCTTCCATCAGGGCAAACCCCAGCCCCATGGCCGTGCCGCCCTCGATCTGCCCGTAGACGGCCTGAGGATTGATCGCGCGTCCCACGTCCTGCGCCGTGGCGATCTGCACCACCCTGACGAGCCCCAGATCCTCGTCCACCTCCACCACCGCGCGCTGCGCCGCGAAGGCGAAGCTGACGTGCGGGTCGCCCTGCCCCATGGCGTCCATCTCGCGCGTCGCGCGGTGGTGGTAGACGCGCGTGCGCTCGATCGGCTCATCGAGGTACATCTCAATCGGACCCTCCAGGACATCGCCTGTCTCAGCGCTGAGGCCGGCGCGCCGGAACAACTCTTCCCTGATCGCCCGGCAGGCCAGTTGCACTGCTCCGCCCGACATCATTGTTTGACGCGATGCCGATGTGGACCCGGCCGAACCCACAAGCGTGTCCGAGGGGTGCAGCACCACGTGCTCAACCCCCAGCTCGGTGCGCGCTATCTGGGCCAGGACGGTGTGCACTCCCTGCCCTACCTCGGCCGCGGCGGAGTGTACCTCGGCGATCGCCCCGGACGGCCCGGCAAACAGCCGCACGCGCGCCTCCGACGAGTCGTCGAAGCCGTCGCTGTAGGCGATGTTCTTGTAGCCAACGGCGAACCCGACCCCACGGCGCAGCGTCTCGCCCCGCGACACGTTCCCGGCGCCGCCCGGGGAGAGTTGATCACGCCGCCCCTTTTCCTCTTCCGGCATCGGGATCGCGGCGCAACGCTCGATCACCTCGCGCACCGGCGCGCTACCCCGGATGACCTGGCCTGTCGGCAGGACCGAACCGGCCCCAAGCGCGTTCTTAAGACGGAGCGCCACCGGGTCCATCCCCAGCGCTTTGGCGAGTTTGTCCATCTGCGCCTCGTACGCGAGGCAGACCTGCACCGCCCCGAAGCCGCGCATTGCCCCGGCGGGCGGGTTGTTGGTGAAGACCCGCGTGCCCTCGATGAGCGCATTGGGCACCTCGTAGGGACCGGCCGCAAACGTGGAGGCGTTGCCGATTACCGCCGATCCCGACGACGAGTACGCGCCGCCGTCCAGCAGGAGCCGGGCGCGCACGTTAACGAGCCGGCCGTCGCGCGTGGCGTCGTGACGCATCCAGATCCGGGATGGATGCCTGTGAACGTGGCCGAAGAACGACTCCTCCCGGCCGTAGACCATCTTCACGGGCTTCCCGGTGCATAGCGCCAGCAGGCATGCGTGGATGTGCATGCTGACGTCCTCTCTCGCGCCGAACGCGCCGCCCACGCCGGCCAGGTGCAGCCGCACCTTCTCTGAGGGCAGGTTCAGGCAGGGCGCCACCTGTTCGCGGTCCACGTGTAGCCACTGCG
>VGFA01000035.1 GCA_016869025.1 Armatimonadota bacterium
CGGCTGATCAAGGCGCCGAAACTGTACTGGGGTGATACGGGCCTGGCTCTGCACCTGGCGGGGTCGGCTGAGCCGACGGGCGCGCACCTGGAGAACCTCGTGCTCAACGACCTCTTGTGTTGGCGTGACGCTCGACCGGAGCAGGCGGAGCTTCTCTACTGGCGCACAACGACCGGCGAAGAGGTGGACTTCGTGATCGAGGCCTCGGGCCGGCTGCTGCCCATCGAGGTCAAGGCGACGCCGCGCCCGCGTCTGGCCGACGCCGCGGCGATCCGCACGTTTCGCGCCGAGTACGGCAAGGCGTCTCGCGCCGGCCTGTTGCTGCACACGGGGACGCGGCGCGAGTGGCTGACGCCGGACGTCCTGGCCGCGCCCTGGTGGTCGGTGTGCTGAAGGAGCGCGACAGGATGTCCACGGACGCCCCGAGAACAGGAAGTAGACCCTTGAGATGAGTGCCACTCGAACTTGGCCTGGACGTGACAACCGATACCAAGGAGCGATGAGGGTGGCAAGCAGGGTCCGAAAGCAGAAGAAGGCGACGGCCCCCAACTCCACCGGCGCCACCGTCGGCTACGAAGCCCAGCTCTGGCGCATGGCCGATGCGCTCCGCAAGATCCCAGTCATGGGCGGTGAACCATGAATGGCGAGCGGAGCAAGACAACAGGCTCGCTAGGGTGGTCATGGTCCCTCACGCTAATGGAGCTCGGCTATGACCGTTGACGAAGTGCTCAAGGCGAAGCGCGCGGAGATCGTCCTGTTCCTGCTGACGCACCATGTTGGCCATCCCAGGCGCGTGGCGCGGCAGATCAATCATGCCCAACCGCCTGTGGCGAGAGCGATGGCGGAGATGGCGCAGGCCGGGTTCCTCACGGAGCACCGCAAGGCCCGCGAGGTGGAGTACTCGCTCGAGCAGACCGCGTGGCGGCGGTTCCTCGACGTACCGGATGGGCTGCGCTGGGCGCAGTGGGGGCTGGTCTTCAGGGCGCTGCGCAGCATCTGGGGCCGCCTGCAGGCGATGCGCGGGCGTCCCCTGCCGCCGCCCGTACTGGGATCAGAGCTGGCCACGTGCGCCAAGGAAGTCAACACCCTGCTGCACGAGAGCGAGCTGGGAACGGTCTTTGCGGCGCCGGTTCCGGGCCGGCCTGAGCACTACACCGCGGTCTTCGAGGAAGGGCTCCGGGAGATGTTCCGGCGGATGACTCCCAATTCACTCAACGTACTGAGTGGAATTACTCAGCGCCCTGACTAGGCCCCGCCCCCTTCCCCCCGACGGTGTCCTGCGGAGCCGGCGCCCAGATGGCAGGAGACCAGGCGCCGCGCTGCGGCTTCTCCGCCGGCCAACTTTGCAGCACGCCGCAACACGTACAGGTGAGAGATGCCGCGGAACCCGAACCATACGTTGCCCTATCAATCGTCCTGCTGGCACGTTCCTGCCTGGCGGTCTGACTGTCTGAGCCACCACAGGGGCTTGACGGGCGGGGGCAGGGTTGCTAGTGGTCAGTCAGGACGTGTCCGGATCTGCATCTTCGGGCCAAGGGAAGGGAGTGCGGGCCATGCGTGATCTGTGGGTACGGTCCTCTCGCCTCGTCCTGGGCAGGGCAGTGGGCTTGCGGGCGCTTGCCCTGCTCCTGGCCGTCGCGGCATGCATCGTTGCCGCAACGCCGCTCGTTGCGCAACCGCCGGCGGGCGCTCGCGCCCAGTACGTTCTCCTCGTGAGCATAGACGGCGGGCGGCCGGATGGCCTGCGCGCGGCCGGCGCGGGGTCGCTCATTCAGGAAGGCAGCTATAGCATGACGGCGCAGACGACCATACCGCCCGTGACAGCGCCAACCCATATGTCCATGGTGTCCGGCGTGGGCTCCGAGAAGCACGGGGTGCATGATAACTCCTGGGTGCCCGGCCGGCCCTTTCCTGCGGCTTCGACGATCTTCTCTGTGGGCAAGAGGGCGGGGTTGCGCACGGCCCTGTTCACCCAGAAGCCCTACGTGCGCGTCATCGCCGACCCGCAGCATATGGATCGCGTCGAGCTTGTCCCGTGGCGAGTGGCGACACTGACCCCCGACCTGGTCGCAGCCGCGTCGGCCTACATCCGATCGGCGCGTCCTCACATCATCCTGGCGCACATCTCCGAGACCGACTGGGCCGGCCACGCCGACGGCTGGATGTCGTTCGGCTACCTGCAGTCGCTGCGCCGTGCGCTGAGCGGCGTCGAGTCCCTACGCCAGGCGCTCCGCGACGCCGGCATCGAGGCGCAGACCCTCGTGATCGTCACAGCCGACCACGGCGGCATCGACAAGGACCACGTGGTCATCGTGCCGGAGGTGATGACCATCCCCTGGATCGCCCTGGGGGCCGGCGTGAAGAAGGGGCACGCGATCGAGCAGCCGGTCCGCGTATTCGACACGGCCGCCACGATCCTCCACGCGCTCGGTCTTGCGATTCCGGATGGCTGGGACGGCAGGCCAGTCCTCGAGGTCTTCGCGGCGCGCTACCCCACCCACTGTGCCCTGTCTGGATCCCAAGCGCCGCTGGCGGTGCAGGCCAGGACCGGATCCAACCACGCAGCGGTGAGTTTGTACCCCGCCTCCGACGATGGCTCAATGCCAACGTCAATCGCCTCCCGTCGGTAGGAGACACCCAACTCGGCAGGTGGGGCCGGTAGCCTGTCGGGAACCGGATGCGTTCCGCGGCGACCAAAGACACTGTAGATCGCGTCCTTCAGGCGATGCGCGTCCATGCGTGCGTGCCTGCATATGAGGACGAAATCCACAAGGTCCTTTGCGCGGGTCGTGCCACCATTGTACGTGCGCGTATAGGCGTGCAGCTTCTCGGCAATCTGACGCTCCAGCGGCGCGACGAGCACCTGGATGGGGCCAAGCCCGAGTTCCTCCAGTAGGCCGGGCCGCTGCGCCGGCTCGGCGTCCCACGGGTCAGGCGGGGCCTCGGTGACGTCCACCTGCAGCGGCTCAAAGGGGCGCCCGCCCAGCTCGCAGCCGATCCTGTACCGCACCGCCAGGCTAACGCCGCCATCGCTGAGGTCCTCGCTTCCAACGATCGCGAATGTGAAGTGGTCGCCAAGATCCTCTGCAACGGCAAGCTGAAGATCTGCGCGAGCGGCGGATGAGCCGAGAACATGATCCGCATCCATGTCCACCGACGGGCGCGCGTGCTGGCCAAGCGCGATCTCGAGCGCCAACCCGCCTTTCAATGCCCAGCGTCCGGGCACGGCTCTCGTGAGCCGAGCCATTAGGCGCTCCAGCCCGGCCTGTCGGCGTAGGATGTATGCAGCCACGCCCAGCCGGCGCGCGCGATTGCGCAGGCGCGCCTCGGCGGCAGCGCGGAACGCAGCGGGGCTATCGTACCGGCGCACGCGAGCCGGCCTCTCTGATGGCGCGATCAACGAGCTGCCGCACACGTGCGGACCGGCCCGCGACAGACCCAAGAAGCTCGTTGACCGTGACGAGCCCAGTGCCAAGCGCGTGCGCGACGGCTTCAATGACCACGCTGGGATCCGCGCCGATTTCCGCGACATCGGCGATCGTGCGCGCGGGCGATGTGACCCGCACTCCAAAGCGCTGCACCACACTGTCGCTGCCGAGCGGTTCCTTCGTGGTGTGGATGCGCACGGCCTTGAACCTGGGGCGGTGACGCGGGCGGTGCGCAAGTGCGACGGTCAGGTGAATCCTCCGCGCGCGTGACGGTGCCAGTTCGTAGAGCGCGAGCGCGGTGTCATGTGACACGACTGCGCGCTGGGGCCCGGCGCCGATCCAGGCTGCTACGACGTCTTCGTTGGGAAGCCCGGGGAACTCCGGCAACCGATAGAACCCCCTGCTCACCCGCTCGAAATTCCCCGCTCGGACATGGTGCCCGATCGCGCGGGCGCTGTATCCGATCTCGCGTGCCTGAGCCGCCGTGAAGTAGCCCGCCTGGGAGCCAGCGAGCTCGAAGAGACGCTGTCGCTTCTCGGTTCTCGTGGACACTGGACCCTCCGGGCCCGACTTCCTCAATTACATACATTTTAGGTGCCTTAATGAGGAAGTGCAAGCCGGCGATGCGCGGGTATCATGCCGCCTGGCGCAGGCGGCATGATATCACTTCATCGTTCGAACACCACCCTGCCGTCCACGACCGTCATCACGTTCACGACATCTTTGATTGTCTCTGTGCCCACATCCAGGATGGGGTCCGAGAGCACGGTCAGGTCCGCGAGCTTCCCCACGGTGAGGCTGCCCTTGCGGTCTGCCTCGCCTGAGGCCAGGGCTCCGTGCACCGTGTACATGCGCAGGGCCTCCTCGAGGCTTATGGCCTCCTCGGGCCCGACCACCTGTCCGGTGCGCGTCCTGCGGGTCATGGCGGTGTAGATGCCTAGCATCGGGTTGGGGCTGGTCACAGGGCAGTCCGAGCTGGCGGCAGCCACGATGCCAGAGTCGAAGAACGACCGGCAGGCGAACATGTACCGGGTCCTGCTTCCGTAGTCACGCAGGTAGCCGTCGCCGAAGTCGTAGATGAAGGCCGGCTGGGGGATAGGCATGATGTCCAGGGACTTGATACGCCGAAGAAGATCCGGGTCCACGAACCCGCAGTGCTCGATGCGGGGCGGTACTGGCAGGGGCTCGGCTCCTGCGGTGGCCGCCTCGATGCCGTTGACCACGACCTCGACCGCCCGATCCCCTACCGCGTGGGCGGTCGACTGGTAGCCGCAACGATAGGCGCGGCTGAAGAGTTCGGTCACCTCTTCCTGGGAGTAGTACAGGAGGCCTGAGTCCTCCGGGTTGCTGTCGTAGTGCGCGCGCATGGCCGCGGTGGGCCCGCTGCTGCTGCCGTCGGCCATGAGCTTGAAGTGACCGATGCGCAGCCAGTCGTCGCCGAATCCCGTGCCGATCCTGGTTCCCAGGAAGCTGCTGTAGGTCTCCTCCGCAGCCGCGGAGGACCACAGCAGCATGTAGACGCGCACGTTTAGATCGCCGGCCCGCCTGGCTGCCACGGCTGCCTGCACCTGCGCCGGGCCGCGCCCGCCGGCATCGTGGATGGACGTGACGCCGTGGGGGAGGAACCCCCTGGCCCCCTCGATCAGGGCACGGCGCAGTTCGTCGGGAGACGGCTCGGCCAGCCCGCCCAGCCGTTCAAGCGCCGCGTCCACCAGGACGCCGTTGGGCTGCCCGTCCTCATCGCGGAGGATGCGCCCTCCCTTCGGATCCGGCGTCTCCGCGGCGATGCCGCAAAGCTCCAGCGCACGGCTGTTGGCTACGGCGATGTGGAAGCACGTGCGATGTACGACTACCGGATGGCGGGGAGCAACGGCATCCAGGTCCCAGCGGGTTGGGTGCCGGCCCTCACGCAGCTTCTTGTGGTCGTAGGCCCAGCCGCGGATCCACTGCCCGGGCGGGGTGGCTCCAGCCGCCTGGCGGATCTTCTCCTGGATGTCTGCGATCGAGTGCACGGCCGGATACCGGCAGTCCACGCCGGCCAGGTACATCCCGTATCCGGCCAGGTGGCAGTGCGCGTCAACGAGCCCGGGGAGCAGGCTCGCTCCCCCAAGATCGATGACACGGGTCGCGGGGCCTTTGAGGCCGGCCAGATCGGACGCGGCGCCTACTGCCGCGATGCGATTGCCCAGGGTAGCCAGGGCCTCGGCCGCAGGCCGGGCAGGATCCATGGTGATGACCTGCCCGTTGATAAACAACAGATCCGCGCTGCTGTTCATGGCACCGCGGCAAGGTTTGTCGGCGCAAGACCAAGTTCCTTCTGGGAAGGCCCTGGTGCCAGCAGGGGCCGGTGCTGCCGATCCGGGTCATAGGGATGTATACTCCAGACCAGTCGGGGACCGAGATGGATGTCCCGCAGGAGGGGCCGATGCGCATCTCCCAGATGCTCCATGCGATCGATCTCCATGCAGGCGGTGAGCCCGGCCGCGTGATCGTGGGCGGGATCCTCGACGTGCCCGGCCGCACGATGTTCGAGAAGATGAAGCACCTCCAGACACACGCCGACGGCCTGCGGCTGCGCATGCTACGTGAGCCCCGCGGCTATCCGGCGGCGAACTGCAACATCGTGCTGCCGCCCACCGACGCTGCGGCCGATGCCGGATTCGTCATCATGGAACAGACCGAGTACCCGGGCATGTCGGGGACGAACACGATGTGCGTGGCTACCGCGCTCCTGGAGACCGGGATGCTGCCGATGCGTGAACCGGCGACAGAGATCACGCTGGAGGCCCCTGCCGGCCTTATCCGGGTGCGCGCCGACTGCGCCGGCGGCAAGGTCCGCCGCGTGACCTTCCAGAATGTGCCTGCGTTTGCCGTGCACCTTGACCGGGTCATAGAGGTGCCCGAGATCGGCGCGGTTACGGTCGACGTGGCCTACGGCGGCATGTTCTACGTCATAGCCGACGCCCCGCAGTTCGGTCTGCGCCTCGTCCCCGATGAGGGGCGTGACATCGTGCGCATCGGCGAGATGGTCAAGGCGGCGGCGCGCGAGCAGCTGCCGGTGCGGCATCCGGAGCAGCCCGGGTTCGAGGGGGTCACGATTGCCCAATTGTCGGGACCGGCGTCGCATCCGGACGCGCACCGCAAGAACGTGGTGGCGATCTCAACCGGCACGCTCGACTGGAGCAACCCCTCCACCTGGACCGGGGTGATCGACCGCTCGCCTTGCGGCACGGGTACGTGCGCCAAGATGGCGACACTCCACGCCAAGGGACAGTTGGCTCTGCACGAGGACTTCCGGCACGAGGGCATCCTGGGCACGGTCTTCACCGGCCGGCTGGCCGGCGAGACCAGGGTCGGTGAATACCCCGCGGTCACACCGACAATCAGCGGACAGGCCTGGATAACAGGACTCGCCGCGTACGTTCTCGATCCGGAGGATCCGTTCCCGGAGGGCTTCAAGGTCGGCGACATCTGGTAGGCACGGCGGCAGGAGGTGAGATCGTTGCGGATCACGCGTATCGAGGTCTACGGCTACGACCTGAACTACGTCCACGGCGACTACGTGATGTCCGGAGGGCGCGTAGTGCGGGCTCTGCCCTCGACCGTGGTGAAGGTAGTGACCGACCAGGGGACGACCGGCTGGGGCGAGGTCTGTCCGCTGGGAAGCACATACCTGGAAGGCTTCGCAGGAGGCGCACGGGTGGCACTACAGGCGCTCGCGCCGGCGCTCGTCGGCGCCGATCCCAGGAATCTGGCCCTGATCAACGAGCGAATGG
>VGFA01000036.1 GCA_016869025.1 Armatimonadota bacterium
GTCCGCGAACGGCTGCGCCATGGCCGGGGCGACCAGCGTGAGAGACAGCAATGCTGCTAGAACGACAGCAATGTGCTTCATCGTTGGTTTCTTCCCCCTTCAGGTGTGTTGCGTGTCTTAGGCCTTCCGGGGCGCGGCGCGGGGGATAGAGTGAGCGTGTTTCCTCGCATCCTCCCTGCCTGTCCCTTCGGCCCTTCGTCCCGCTGCCTCGGTGCCCTGCCCTCTTCCCGGCCCTCCTCTACGGGCGGGCGCCGCTATGCCTCTTCGGCCGCGGCCGCGGATGACGCCCTGCGATCGATCACCCACAGACTACCAGCCGCCCGCCTAGGATGCAAGACTTCGCCCCCCGATGGCGTCCGGCGGCCTGGATGGTCCAACGGTCTTTGTCTTTCGCCGTCTGGAGCCGGAATCCTCCTCCCCTGCCCGCGGATCTTGGGGAGGGAGGATTGCCGCGGGAGAGCCCGAAAACAGATTCCCCGTGGCGGCCGGATGCAGCGGCCAAATCTGCCACAGCACAGGTGGATGTCCTTATGTCGTTGCGCAAGGCGCTGCGTGGCCTGCTCGTTGCGGTTCCTGTGATCATTGCATCCCCGGTCCTCGTCCTGGCCATCCAGGGAGGGATGTTCCTCCCGGTGGGCATGTTCGTCGCCATCTACTCGCCGTGGACGCCGTTCGTGCTGTTTCCCCAGACGAGGTGGCTTGTGACGCACACCATCTGGATGCCCCGCGACCTGCGCCTGATGCTCATGGATGCCGGGTGGGCGCTGATCGCGGCCGGTCTCGTGGTGTTCATCGGATCGTACGCCTACTTCTACGCCATCCGAAACCGGGCCGGCCTGGTGACCTCGGGACCCTACGCGGTGGTGCGGCATCCTCAGTACCTTGGGATATTCATGGGATTGACCGGATTCACGCTGCTGGGCGCACGCCCAATAGCGGTGATGGCGTGGGTGACCGCGGTCTGCACGTACATTGCCCTGATGATCTACGAGGAGGGGGAGAACGACCGCCGCTTCGGCGATGCCTACCGCGCCTACCGTGAGCGGGTCCCCTTCATCATACCCTTCTTCCCGAAGGCCCTGACGCGCCCGTGGGCCAGGATCGCGGCCATGTCGCGGCCTGCCCAGTACGCCTCGGTGGCCGCCCTGTACGTGGCGCTGGTGGCCGCGGCGATCGCGCTGATGCGCGACCGGGCCTTCCCCACCTAGCGCCCGGGCGGTCTCGACAGGCCGAACAGGCTCTCGTCGCTGTTGACAAGGACCTCGACCAGGCCATCGCCGTCGAGGTCCTCGGCCGTCACGCCCATGTAGGCCAGGCGGCCTTCGAGCCGGTGCTCCCACTTGAGGTCGCCGCGCGGCCCAAGCAGGTACACGAACCCGTTGTGGCTGCCGGCGAAGATCTCGAGCTGGCCGTCGCGGTCGAAATCGCCGGCGGCCACCGAGCCGCTTATGTGCCCGCGGCGCTGGAACTGCCAGAGCGTGCGCCCGGCAGGCGAGAGACAGAGCACCGAGCCATCTTGCACGCCTGCGACGATCTCCTTCGTCCCGTCGCGGTCCAGGTCTGCGACCGTCAGCCCGTTGTAGGCGGTGACCGGCCCTCTGGCGCGCACCGTCCAGCGCAGCCGGCCCTGCGGGGTCAGCGAGTGCACGGCCCCGGCCCAGTCGGCGGCGTAGATCTCGAGCGCGCCGTCCCCGTCGGCGTCGTCCACGGTGATGCCGTAGATGGAGCCACCAGTCTGATATGCCCAGCGCTGCCGGCCGTCGTGCCCCAGCGCATGTATCGCTCCGTTGCCGTGGTTGCCGATTATGACCTCTCGCCTGCCGTCGCGGTCGAGGTCCACGACGACCGGGGTGTTCATGTCGGCGGCCCCGCCCATGGTGAAGGTCCACCTGACACGCCCGTTGTCCGCGTCCAGGTTGTACACGTGTCCCTGGTTGTCGGCGAAGATGACCTCGAAGCGGCCGTCGCCGTCCAGGTCGGCCACGGCAGGGCTGGCGTAGCTGGTGTACGAGCGCGACCGGAAGGTCCATACCACCTGTCCCCGCGAGTCCAGGCGATGGAAGGTCGAGAAGCCGCCCGACTGATAGGGGGCGAAGAAGACCTCGGGTCGCCGGTCGCCGTCCACGTCCAAGACCGCGGGCGTCATCAGGACTATGCCGTTCAGTCCTCCCACCGAGAACTCCCACCGGCGCTTCGGAAACGGCCGCTCCAGCACGAGCAGCCGGATGCCCTCGCCGTAGATCAGCTCGACCTGCCCGTCGCCGTCAAGATCCGCAACAGCCGGGGGCGAGACCGAAGCCGGATGCGCGGTCGTCTCAAACGGCAGCCGCCACGCAACGTATGGCGTGGTCAACCCGCCGGGCCTGGGCGTGGCGTTGATGCGCTGGAGGTTGTATCCCCCAAATGCCCACAGCGCCGGGGCCTGCGCCCCCAGCGGAGAGCCGCCCGCCAGGAGGACGGCGAGGAGCGATGCCGCCACCGCCCAGGGAAGTCCGCGTGTCTTCGTCATGTCCTCGTTCCTCCGCATCGAGCCGTAACGCCCGGATCTTCTGCGCCGTGCGTCGGCGCACCGCATCAGTCTACACCATCGCCTGCGCCTCTTCCACACGCGCCTCTTGGTCCGGGGCCACGCTCCAGCGCGGCCTCGGCCAGCAGCACCGCCGCGTAGTCGTCGTAGGGCTCAGGTGGGGTCTGCAGGCCGCGAGGCACGAACCGCCGCCACCCACGCGGCGGATGCTCGGCGAAGTAGCGCGACCGGGCGCGCAGCGTCGTACCCTGCTCCTCGACCAACAGAACGCGCCTGGCCCCCGCGCGCGCGAGCGCCTCCATTACCTCCGCCGATGCGGTGCGGTTGCCCACGACCACCTCGGTTGCCGCGTACCGCTCCTGCCAGTCGCGTACTAGCGCGGGCAGGTCCTCGCGCGCGACCACGGCCCTGGCGTGCACGATCCCGGGCTCGCAGACGGCCACGCCGCACTTGTCCCTGCCCGGGTCAACGGCCAGCACCACACGCCGAGATGCGCTACTCACGGCGCCACCACAAACGCCACCCATACAAGCACGATGCTTGTGATGGGCGCGCCGTCCCGACGCGCCGGCAGGAAGCGCCATCCCGCGGCGGCCGCTGCTGCCGCGGCATCCATCTCGGGCCGTCCCGACGGCACCGCGACCTCTACGCGCCCAACCGTGCCGTCCTCGCGCACCAACAGACGCAGGCGCACCCGGGCGGCGAGCCGCTCGGCGCGCGCCTCGGCTGCGAGACCCGGGGCCTCCACGATGACGCGCCAGGCATCGGGATGCGCAGGCGGAGGCAGAGAGATGGGCACCGGGGGCGAGAGCACCGGCGCCGCTGCGGGCGGCGTAGGTGGCGGCGTGTGGACCGGAGGCTGCGCCGCCGCAGGAGGAAGGGCAGCCGCAGGTGGCTGCGGCGCGGCATCGCCGCCCTGCCCTCCGGTTCCCGGGCCTGCCTGTGACGCCGCGCCGGGCGAGGAGCCTAGCGCCGCGGATCCCTCGCTGGCAGAAGACGCAGGAGCACCACCGGCCTGGCCGCTGTGCGGCTGAGTGGCCTGGGCCGCCGCGCCTGCTCCATGAGGCCGCGCGGCCTGGGTCGGCTTCGAGACAGAGCGGCGGGCCGCGGGCGGAGCGGGCAGGGGCTTCTCCTCAGGCGGCTTCTTGTCAGGTGGCTTCTGATCCGCAGGCCTGGGCGGAGTTGAGACTTCTTCCCTGAACAGCCCGGATTCCTCTTCTGCCGAGGGGGGCGGCACCGCAGGCCCTAGGGGATCGAACGCGCGCCCGCTTCCCCCCACACCCGGTGCCGCTTCATCGGGCACTGCCCGGCCGCCCACGAGCAGGCCGGTAGCCATGGCCGCAACCGCGAAGAGCGCGGCCAGCAGGAGAACCGCAGGCAGTCGCTTCATCGCCTCAGGACGTACTCCAACGTAAGCGTTCGACCGGACGCCGGATAGCCCTGCACCGGCTCGTAGCGGGAATCCAGGAGGTTGCGGACCGCCAGGCGCAACGCGGACCCGCCTGCAAGCGGCACCTCCGCGGCCAGGCCGAGGTCGACGTACGCCGGCAGTGTGACTGTGTTGGCCGTATCGGCGAACCGCGCGCCGATGAGCGTGGCCGAAGCGGTCGCCGATGCGCCGCGCGGCAGCGCGGCGCTGAGCGCAAGCGCCGCGGAATGGCGCGCACGGTTGGGGAGGTCGAGCCCGGTCGCCGCGTCTGTTGCAGCCAGCCACGTGGAGGACGCGCGCAGCCACCAGATCGGGCCTAACGCGCCCTCGAACTCCACCGACGCTCCGCGGATCGTCGCCGCTCCCACGTTCTGCGGCGAGAAGACGAAGGAGTCATCGGGAACCCAGAGGATGAGATCGCGCACGTCGCTCCAGAACACGGTCACGCGCGCGGTGGCGCCGGGCCGCAGCGACGCCTCGATGCCGGCGTCCACCGACCAGGCATGCTCGGGACGCAGCGCCGGGTTGCCGACGGCGAAGCCGTCGAAGGGGTAGTACAGTTCGGCCATCGTCGGGCCGCGGAAGGTGCGGCCTGCGGCCAGGCGCAGGCGCAGGTCCGGGCGCGCGAAGTAGACCAGGCCCGCGCGCGGGCTGACCTGGACGCCGTAGGTCGAGTGCAGGTCGGCGCGCAGCCCTACCGAGAGCAGCAGGCGCGGTGTGAGTGCGCGGTCGTCCTGCAGGTACAGCGCGCCTGTGGTCGCGGATCGCTCTCCCACGCTGGTGCTTTGCAGGTGCTGGAGCGCAACATCCGCGCCCAACGTCACGGCGCGCGACGGAGAGAGCCGCGCTGCGCGCTGCCACTCGGCGGTCCAGGCTGTGCCGGTGTGCCTGTCGTCAATCCACCATCCGGGATCGCGGTAGGCGAGATGCTCGCGGTGCGCCGCGAAGCGCAGGCGGTTGGTTATGCCGCCCTGCTCCGACTCGAGCGTGAGCGCCGCGGCCAGACGGGCGTCTTCCTGCCGCGCAAGCGGCGACGGGAAGAACGTCGAGCCCGGGGATCCCCGCGAAGCGCTCGATCCGGTCAGGCTGAGGTCCCATCGACGGCCGGCGGCCGCATCGCCCAGGCGCAGCGAGAGATAACCGCCGCGCAGGTCGCTGTTTGGGCGGGAGCCGTCGGCCGCGTCGTAGCGCAGCGTCAGGCGGGCCGGGCCTCCGGCGGTGATTCCGAGGCTGCGCAGCCCGAACGAGCCGGCGGCCAGGGTGATCTCACCCGCCGCCCGGCGGCGAGTGACGATGGAGATCACGCCGCCCAGCGCGCCGCTGCCGTAGATGGCTGAGAACGGCCCGCGCAGCACCTCGATGCGCTCGATGTCGTCCACCGGGATCGTGCCGAGGTCCACGGTCCCCGCGAAGACGCTGTTCAGGGGAACGCCGTCCAGCAGCACCAGCACCTGTTCGGCGCTGCTCCCGCGTATGCTTGCGGTGATCAGGCCCCCTGCGCCACCGTAGGCGCGTGAGGCCACCTCGGGCAGGAACGCGATCGCCTCGCCCACGGTGCGCACGCCCAGCCGCCGCAGCTCCGCGGCGGTGAGCACCGACACGCTGGCCGGCGAGGCCGGCGCGGGCTGCGGCCGACGCGACGGAGAGACGACGTCGGGCAGCTCGAACTCGGGCGGGGGTTCCTGAGAGAACAGCGGGGAGCAGAGTCCCAGCGTGACAGAAACGCAGAGCGAAACCGCAATCAGACGAGCAAGCACCTGCCCACCTCCCTTGCCTCGAAGGCGTGTGGCATCGGTGCAGGCAGGTCTTCTGGCTCAGGATCATCGCAGGGCGCCGGCCTTCCCGGGAAACCTTCCCAGTGGCATGCCCCAAGGGGGGCGCCTGCTCTCCTTGACAGCGGCGGGACCGCGCCGGACTTGCACGGCCGCAACGCGCGACCGGGCGATACCGGACTTCCCTATTATGGCGCAGTGCCTGGTGCCCCTGCGCCGACCTGCACCGCTGTGATGCATGTTCTACGGCTGGGGCTGCTTTCCTCTACTTGAGGGCAAAGGTGACCGCCAGCGGGGAGTCGGTCATGACGTTGCCCAGTGCCAGGACCTGCACGCGCACCTCGCCTCGTCGCTCCGCGATCTGCATGACCGCCGCCCGGTGCTCGTCCACGTCAACCTGACCGCGGGGCAGTTCGGTGATGCGGGCAAACGGCGGGGAAAGGATCTTAGCCTGCGCCCGCTCCGCGGCCGCGTCAACCAGGGCAAAGAGGCCGAAGCTGATCTCGTCGCGCGTTCCCAAGCCGCTGACCGTCCCTTCGCCCAGAACCGTGCCCTTCGCATAGGCAAGACGGCGATCCACAAGCTGCACGAAGATCAGCAGGGACTCCCCCCGCAGTGAGTTCTCCTGCGCCACGATCCGTACCACGGTCTCCCTACCGCGGAGCGAGATCAGCCGCGCGAGCGCCTCCCACGTCAGGTTGGGAGGGTAGAGACTGAACACCGCGCCGGTGACCAGGTTGGGTGCGACACCGTTGCTCGCGGCCTCATCCACCGCCCGCAGCCGCAGCGCGTCTAGCCGGGCGAGGATCTCGGGCTGCGGCAGCTTGCCATCAATCACCTCCCGCAACACCTCCTGGTTGCGCATGTAGGCGATGTCCCCTCCCGCCACCTCGCGCAGCCGTGCTTCGGCATCCTCGATCTGTTGGCGCAGATCGTTGAGCCGGAACAGCCCGACCCGGGCGTCAGAGGATACCAGTACTACCGAGACCAGCGTGATAAGTGTGATCAGCATGCCCGTCGCCACGGCGATCACGTGGGCGGTGTGCCGCGGCCTGAGCCCCAGGACAGTAAGTCGGCGCCGGCCGATCGCCCTGCCGACCATGT
>VGFA01000037.1 GCA_016869025.1 Armatimonadota bacterium
GAGCGAGGAGTTCGTCCGCGCGCGCTACCGGATCCCGGTGCACTTCGTGGTGCAGAGAGAGGCGCTTGGCAACGGGCACGCGATCTACGTGGCGCGGCAGCACCTGGACGGCGAGGGTGTCCTGATCATCATGGGCGACACCATTATCAAGGCCGACCTTCCCTGCGTGCTGGCGCTCGAGGAATCCGCCATAGGCGTGCGCGAGGTTGCAGACGCGCGGCGCTTTGGGGTGGTGGAGGTCTCAGACGGCCACGTGCGTCGCCTGGTCGAGAAGCCCGAGGTGCCGCAGAGCAACCTGGCCGTTGTGGGCGTCTACCTGATTCGGAATCCGCTGCTGCTCGCCGGGTGCCTCGAGCGGCTCATCAACGAGGGGCGGACTGTGCGCGGCGAGTACTGGCTGGCCGACGCGCTGCAGATGATGGTCGAGGCCGGCGAGCGCATGCGCACCTTCCACATCACCGGCTGGTACGACTGCGGCACGTCCGAGGCGCTGCTGGAGGCGAACCGAGAGCTGCTCAGCAGCGAGCTGCTGCCGGCCTATGTGCCCGACGGTTCGGTCGTGCTGCCCCCGTCGTACGTGGATCCTTCGGCCCGGATCGAGGGATCCGTGATAGGCCCGTACGCCTCGGTGGCCGAGGGCGCGCGCGTTTCGCATTCGGTCATAAGGGACAGCATCGTGAACGCCGACGCCACGCTGGACGGCGTGCTGCTGGAGCATTCCATCATCGGCGAGCACGCCTCGGTCGTCGGGCGGCCGGCGCGGATCAACCTGGGCGACTCGTCAGAGGTCGAACTCGGATAGATGCCCCTCTACCTGGTGACCGGCGGTGCCGGGTTCATCGGCACCCATCTCGTGGGCGCCCTGGCGCGTCGCGGGGATCCCGTCAGGGTGCTGGACAACTTCTCTACAGGGACCGCCGCGAATCTCGCCTTTGCGCTTGGTCGCGAAGTCAGCGAGCCAGAGGGCGGCGGCGTCGTTCGTTACGGCAACGCTGAGATAGTGCGCGGCGACATCCGCGATCCCGCGGTCTGCGAGCGCGCGTGCCATGGCGTGGAGATCGTGCTCCACCAGGCGGCGATGCGGTCGGTTCCCCGGTCTGTGGAGGATCCGGTCGGGGTGAACGAGGTCAACGTCACCGGCACACTGCACATGCTGCGCGCCGCCGCCCGGGCAGGTGTGCGGCGGTTCGTGTACGCGTCTTCGTCCTCGGTGTACGGCGACAACGAGGCCCTCCCCAAGCAGGAGGATCAGATCCCGATGCCGGCATCGCCATACGCCGCCTCGAAGCTGGCGGGCGAGCACTACTGCCGGGTGTTCTCCCGGATCTACGGACTGCCGACCGCGGTTCTTCGCTATTTCAACGTCTTCGGGCCGCTCCAGGACCCACATTCGGCATACGCCGCCGTGATACCGCTGTTCATCGCGCGGGTACTGGCGGGCCGGCCGCTGGAGATCCACGGCGACGGCCTGCAGTCTCGGGACTTCACCCACGTGGACAACGTCACATCCGCCAGTCTCCTGGCGGCCGACGGTCCCGACCTGCGCGGTGAGCCGGTGAACGTCGGATGCGGCGAGCGCTTCACTCTGCTCGAGGTGGTCGAGGCCGTCGCGCAGATTACCCGGCGTCGGGTGGAGGTGCGGCACACAGGAGCCCGCCCGGGAGATGCCAGACATACCCAGGCCGACATCTCCAGGGCCCGCGCGCTTCTTGGGTACGAGCCGGTCGTCGGCTTTCGAGAGGGCCTGGAGCGCACCGTGGCTTTCTTCTCTCGGCAGCATTCCTCTTGAGGAGGTGGTGTTCGTGGACCTCAAGGCCTACATACGCGACGTGCCCGGATTCCCGATCGAGGGCGTCATCTTCAGGGACATCACCCCCCTGCTGCGGTCGCCGGAAGCGTTCTCGCATGCGCTGGACGCGCTCGAGGCCTACTGCCGGCCCAAGCGGCCGGACGTGATTGTGGCGATCGAGGCGCGCGGCTACGTCCTCGCCGCGCCGCTGGCGCTCCGGCTGGGCGCGGCGTTCGTGCCGGCGCGCAAGCCTGGCAAGCTGCCGTGGAAGACCATACGCGAGGAGTACCAGCTCGAGTACGGGGTGGCGGCGCTGGAGATGCACGAGGACGCCATCACACCAGGGCAGCGGGTAGTGATCGTGGACGACGTGATAGCGACCGGAGGCACGCTGAGCGCAACCCGCCGGCTGGTCGAGCGCCTGGGCGGCACGGTTGTGGGGATGGCCTGCCTGGTGGAACTCACGTTCCTGAACGGCCGGAGCGCGCTGGAGGGGGCAGAGCTGTTTTCGGTGCTGACCTACTGATGCTGAACGACACCCTCCGCTACCGCGACTTGCTCGTCGCCCTGGTGGCGACCGAGCTCAAGGTCAAGTACCGGGGATCTGCACTGGGATTACTCTGGTCGCTGCTCAATCCGCTGGCGCTGATCCTGATTTACTCGGTCGCATTCCAGTACATCATTAGGATCCAGATCGAGCACTTCACGGTCTTCCTGATCGCCGGGTTGCTGCCGTGGGGTTTCTTCGCCGGTTCAGCGACGGCCTCCACGGTCTCTCTCATGGTCAATGCCGGGCTGCTCAAGAAGGTCCACTTCCCGCGAGAGATACTTCCCACCGCGACCGTGCTCTTCAACCTCATCCAGACGATGCTCGCCCTGGCGGTCTTCCTGCCGTCGCTGTTCGTGCTACGGGGGGCTGTCCCCTGGACGCTTGTGTTCTACCCGGTTGTGCTCGTGCTGCAGGCGGTGTTTGTCACCGGCGTGGCGCTGGGGTTGTCGGCGCTGACTGTCGCCTTCCGCGACCTGCGCCACCTGACGGAGGTGGGGCTGACGATGCTTTTCTGGCTGACGCCGATCGTCTACCATATCTCGATGGTGCCCGCCGGAATGCAGACGGCTTTCAGGCTGAATCCGATGACGTCCTTTGTTTCGGTCTATCAGGACATCGCCTACTGGGGACGCCCGCCCAGCGCCGGCGACTTCCTGGTGCTGATCGGCTGGGCCGCCGCTACGCTTCTGGTTGGCTGGACGATCTTCCGGCGCAGGGCTCCGTACCTGGCGGAGGAACTCTGAGATGAGCCCCGCGATCGAGGTATGCAGCCTCTGGAAGCGCTTTGTGCTGCGCCACAATCGCGCCGAAACACTAAAGTCACGCATTATGGGCATCTTCGACTCCCGCCTCCGCGAGCGGCGCGAGACCTTCTGGGCGTTACAGGACGTGACGCTCAGCGTGCAGCCGGGGGAAACCCTTGGCCTGATCGGGCCAAACGGGTCGGGCAAGAGCACGCTGCTACGCATCGTCGCCCGCACGCACTATCCAACCCGCGGCACCGTGACGGTGCGCGGCCGGGTTTCACCAATGTTGGAGATTGGCGTCGGGTTTCACCAGGAACTAACGGGGGCGGAGAACATCTACCTGAGCGGTTCCCTGCTGGGCCTGTCTCGCAGCGAGGTCGACCGGCTCTACCCGGCGATCGTCGAGTTCTCCGAGCTCGAGGATTTCATTGACGTGCCGGTCAAGAACTACTCGAGCGGGATGCACGCGCGCCTGGGGTTTTCGATCGCGGCCCACCTCGACCCGGACATTCTCCTGATAGATGAGGCGCTGAGTGTCGGAGACGAAGGGTTCCAACGCAAGTGCCAAGAAAGGATGCAGAGGTTCCGTGCGCGGGGAGTCACGATAGTCTTCGTATCGCACAACATGCGTGCGGTCGCCTCACTCTGTGACCGGGCTTGCCTGCTTGTGCACGGGAAGGTGCAGGCGTTGGGACCAGTTGATGCCGTCGAGTCCCGCTACCAGGAACTCACCGCCGCCCTGACAATGGGGGCCGAGCGTGCACTGGGGCCCGAGCTTCCTCCGCGCCCGGGAAGCCTTCCGTGAAGGCCCTCGTCCTCGCTGGTGGAACGGGTACGCGGCTGCGTCCTCTCACATACTCCATGGCCAAGCAGCTCGTGCCGGTGGCCAACAGGCCCGTCCTGCACTACGTGATGCAGCACCTGCGCGACGCGGGCCTAGAGCGGGTCGGGGTTGTCATCTCGCCGGAAACCGGCGGGCAGATCAGGGCGGCGCTGGAAGCGAATCCCTGGTGCCTGCAGTTTACGTTCATCGTGCAGCCGCAGCCGCTCGGGCTCGCGCACGCCATCAAGGTGGCGCGCGACTTTCTGGCCGAGGATCCCTTCGTGATGTACCTTGGCGACAACCTCATCGGGCAGGGGATCCGCGACTTCACGCGGTCGCTGGCCGAGACCGGGGCCGATGCGGCGATACTACTGAAGGAGGTCGCCGACCCGAGGCTGTTCGGCGTGGCGGAGGTGGACGGCGCAGGCCGCGTGCTACGCCTGGTGGAGAAGCCCGCGGATCCCCCCAGCCGCCTGGCGCTGGTAGGTGTCTATGTCTTCTCATCGGAGATCCATCAGGCGATAGACACGCTGCAACCCTCACATCGGGGCGAGCTCGAGATCACCGATGCGATCCAGCGTCTGCTGGAGCAGGGCAGGCGCGTGCACAGTACGATCTTGAATGGCTGGTGGCTGGATACCGGCAAGAAGGATGACCTGCTAGAGGCCAACCGCGTCATCCTTGACGAGTGCATCGAGCGCGATCTGCGCGGTGAGATTGGTCCCAGCAGCCGGGCGGACGGCCGCGTGTCACTGGGCGCTGGCGCGCGCCTAATCGGCTCGACCGTCCGGGGTCCTGCTGTGATCGGAGAGGGTACCGTCATCGAGCGGTCGTTCGTCGGTCCCTACTCCAGCATCGGCTCCGGGTGCCTGGTGGCGGACTCGACGGTGGAGCACCTGGTGATGATGGACGGGGCGCGCGTAATCGGTGTGGCGCGGCTTGAGGACAGCCTTCTCGGCAAGAACGCGGTCGTGCGGCGAGCCCCGGGAAACCGTAGCGTCTGCCGGCTCATCGTTGGCGAGGACTCCGAGGTCGAGCTGTAGGACTTGGACGGCCCGGGCGGGCGGCCGGAAGAACGAAGTAGGAATCAGCCCAAGCGCAACGAATCCGGCGTTGACGGTGCAATGTTGCCGGCTACCCTGCGGCCAATTGTGGTCTAGACCAGGGGCTAACGCGGGCGAGTCTTCCCGACCTATATGCTGAGGAGGACTCCATGAAGATCGTGATCACCGGCGCGACCGGTCAGCTGGGACATGAGCTGGTCCAGGCCCTATCCGGCAACGATCTCGCGGCATTCGGTCGCCTCGAGCTGGATGTGTGCGACTTCGTGTATACGCGAAGGACAATAGCCAAGATCCGGCCCGAGGTCGTCATCAATGCCGCCGCCCTCACCAGGGTCGACGACTGTGAAACCGAACCGGAACGCGCCTTCTGGGTGAACACCTACGCGGTGCGCAACCTAGCACAGGTGTGCGCTGATCTCGATTGCACGCTGGTCCATGTTAGTACTGACTATGTCTTCGATGGGAGGAAAGCGAGTCCCTATTCAGAAGATGATGCTCCAAATCCGCTCTCAGTCTATGGAATCTCAAAGCTGGCCGGGGAATTCTTCGTGCGCAGTCTTGTGCGGCGTTACTACGTCATACGGACCTCCGGGCTCTACGGGGTGGCAGGCGCAGGCACCAGGCGTGGGAACTTCGTGGAGAAGATAGTGCGCGCAGCAGAGCGAGGCCAGCCGATCCGGGTTGTGGACGATCAGGTGCTCGCGCCGACTGCGGCCGTTGATGTTGCTCGAAAGATCGGGGAACTGCTGTCCTGTGACGATTATGGGGTGTATCACATCACGGATGCGGGGCAATGCTCTTGGTTTGAGTTCGCAAAGACGGCCCTCGCGCTGTGCGGGATTACCGCGAGTATCGAGCCGATCAGCAGCGCGGAGTTTTCGGCGCGGGCTCGCCGCCCGAGCTACTCCGTGCTGGCACGATCGAGGCTTGCACAGATTGGTGCCGACGACCTACCACCCTGGCAGGAAGCGCTGAGCGGGTATCTCCGGCAGCGGGCACGTCTGCGTGTGAGTCGCCCGCAGGGTTAATGGGGGCTGACCGATGGATTTGATCCAAGGTGTTCTCGTGCGTCCGCAGAGGCTCACCCCAGACGATCGGGGCTACCTAATGGAGATGCTTCGCAGCGACTGGCCGGAGTTCCGGCGCTTTGGCCAGGCGTATGTGACCGCATGCTACCCCGGAGTAATAAAGGCCTGGCACTTTCACGCCCGTCAATGGGACTACTTCTCCT
>VGFA01000038.1 GCA_016869025.1 Armatimonadota bacterium
GCGGTCGGCGCGGCCATCTACGCGGCGGCCGCCGCAGGAACGGCGCAGGGCGGACATGAGAGCATGACCGAGGCGATCCGGCAGATGGGCAGCACCGACCGTGCCCGCTACCGGCCTCGCCCGGAGGCACAACGGATCTACGATGACGTCTATCGCGACTACCTTGATCTCGCCCGGCATTTCGGCGAGGGCGGCACGGAGGTGATGAAGCGGCTACGTCGCCTGCGAGGATGATACGATTGACCAGGGAACGCTCGTATTGCGCACTTGATTGAACGACAGCAGGAGGTGGGAAGATGAGGTGGAGAGAGGAACTTGAGCACAGCACGCCGGTCAGCCGGCGCACGTTCCTCAAGACGACTGCCGCGGCCGCCGCACTGGCCGCCGTGGGATCAGCGCGGATCCCGTCCGTCATGGCCCAAGAGCGGGTCACGACGCTCGACTACTACACGTTGTTCCACAGCGGCGACGCCGCCGCCATGGAGCGCATAGTCCGGCTCTTCAACGCCGAGAACCGCGCGGTCAAGCTGAACCTACTGCAGGGGCAGTGGGCCGAGTACTATGCACAGCTCTTCGCGGCCGTGGGCTCGGGCAACGCGCCGCACGTCGGCATCTGCCACAGCAGCCGCGTCATGGACGTCTACCGCGCGCTGACCCCGCTTGAGGAGTCGCGTGCCGGCAACCTGCTCGACGCGGCCGGCATTCGGGCGCCGCAGTACACCAAGAGCGTCTGGGACGCGGGCGTCTTCGAGGGCAAGCGTTACCTGGTGCCCCTCGACACGCACATGTTTGGGATGTGGTACAACAAGGACCTCTTTCGCCGGGCAGGGCTCGACCCGGACAAGCCGCCGGAGTCGCGCGAGGACTTCGAGCGGGCGGCCGACGCGATCAAGACCCGCACCGGGCAGTTCGCGTTCCATCCCGCGGAGGATGCGCTCCCGCGCAAGCTCCGCCGTGCCTGGGAGTATCTGTTCTGGGGTGGGGGCGGCTCCCTGCTCACGCCCGACGGCAAGCGGGCGGCGTTCAACGACGAGAGGGGCCTGCGGGCGCTGGACTATCTGGTCGGCATGATCCACCGCAGGGGTTGGAACGCGCCCGGGACCGATGGGTTCAAGCAGTTCGCCGCCGGGCAGTTGGGGATGTTGATAGCCGGCAACTGGTACTTCCCGACCGCAAAGGCCGCCGGCGTCAACTTCGGCTTCCACTATGTTCCCAAGTTCTTTGAGAAGCCGACCACCTGGGGCGACAGCCACAACCTGGTCATCCCGCGTCAGCGACCCGAACGGGCATCCGACGATGTGCTGGTGGCGGCCGCCAAGGCGATCAAGTGGATCAACGAGCGGTCCTCCATCTGGGGGATCTACGGTGGCCACATCCCGGCGTTCCTCCCCGCGCAGCGGGCCAAGGATCTACAGGAGTCCGAGACCTGGCAGATCGCCCTGAGCAAGTTCGCCTACATGGCGAACCAGGGATGGCTGCACTACCCTCTGGTGCACCCGCTGGCTCCCAGGGTGCACGCGGCGGTCGAGCCGCACATCCAGGAGGCCTACAATGGGCGCCTGACGCCCAAGGACGCCCTGACCCGCGCCGAGGCCGAGGTCAACCGCGTTCTGACAAGCTGATGCAGTCCGGGGAGGACGCCTTGCGGCGTCCTCCCCGCACTTCGGGATGGCCAGGACATTCGTGACCAGGTGATCGGGAGCTCATGAGGCGTCGCTACGGCAGGATCGTTGAGATCGCGCTCTTCATCCTGCCGTTTGCCGCGTTCTGGATCCTGTTCCGCCTGGGTCCGGTCCTGTATGGCTTCTTCATCAGTCTCTACCGCTGGGATCCCCTGGGCGACGCGAAGTTCATCGGCGCCCGGAACTACCTCAACCTGGCCCGCGACCCCCGCTTCTGGAACGCCCTGGTCAACACGCTGGAGTTCGCGGCCATCGCGATCCCGCTCATCGTGGGGATCGGTCTGGTGCTGGCCCTCTTCATCTTTGCCGGCCGCAAGCGGCGTGTCACCACCTGGCTGGAGGCCGGTTTCTTCTTCCCCTACCTGCTGACCGTCTCGGTCGTCGGGCTCATTTGGCGTTGGTTGCTGGATCCCGACTTCGGGGTCGTGCTGATCACCCTACGGGATATGGGCATTGACCCCCCGGTGTTCCTGAACGAACCTCGGTGGGCGATCCCTGCCATCGCGCTGGCCACGGCGTGGTGGCTGGCCGGATACCGGATGCTTCTGTTCCGCGCGGCCCTCGAGGACATCCCGGACGAGTTCTACGAGGCGGCGCGGATAGACGGCGCCTCGGGCGCGCGCATCTTCTTTTCGATTGTGGTGCCTCTGCTGCGCCCGGCCATCCTGTTCGCGCTCGTGCTCACCACGATCTCGGGGTTCATCGTCTTCGGGCAGGTGCTGATCATGACCGCGGGGGGCCCTGGGCGGGCCTCCGAGGTCCTGGCCATGTACCTATACCGGTTCGGCTTCGAGTATTTGGAGATGGGACAGGCCGCGGCCGTGGGCATGGTGCTCTTCCTGATCATCCTGGGCCTGACGTTGGTGTCGTTCCGATGGCTCGGCTACGAGTCGTCCCTGTGACCGCGGCCAGGCTGGGGCCGCGCCTGCTGGTGGCCGTCGTCGCCGCGCTGGCCCTGCTCTGGGTGGCGCCCATCGCCTGGATGTTCACCACCGGAATCAAGCCCGCGCCCGAGATCTTCGCGCTTCCTCCGACGTGGATCCCGCAGCGCCCCACGCTGGATCACGTGCACGAGGTGCTCAGCCGCTGGCCCTTCCTACGATGGGCGTTGAACAGCGTGGTGGTGGCCGGAGCCACGACGGTGCTCTCGGTGCTGGTCTCGGTGCCGGCGGCGTACGCGTTCTCGCGCCTGCGCTGGAGGGGTCGCGACGCCATCTTCCTGGTCTTCCTGTCGTCAATGCTGATCCCGCTCGAGGTGAACGTCATCCCGCTGTACTTCCTGATGAACCGGCTGCACCTGCTGAACACCTACCCGGCGGTCTTCCTGCCGATGATTGGCATGCCGATTGGGATCTTCCTGCTGCGCCAGTTCTACATCAACATCCCAGGTGAGCTTGACGACGCGGCGCGGGTGGACGGCTGCGGCAACTTGCGGATACTCTGGCACGTGATCCTGCCGCTCTCTCGCCCCGCGCTCGCGGCGCTGGTCATCTACATGTTCACCTTCGCGTGGAACGAGTTCTTCTGGTCTATGATCGCCCTGTCGTCGCCGCAGATGTTCACGCTGCCGATCGGCCTGCGCGCCCTGCAGGGGGCCTACGACATTGACTACGGGGTCCTGATGGCCGGGGCGGCCCTGGCGGTCCTGCCTACCCTGATGTTGTTCCTGTTCCTCCGGGGCTCCATCATCCGCGGGATAACGATGACCGCGCACAAGTAGATCGGACGAGGCAGATCGCACAGGCAGGTTACACGAGAAGGTCGAGGCAGACTCAATTGCGCGTCGCAGCCCGATACGCCGCCACCAACCCGTTGCCCACACCGTTCTGTCATGGCGCCACCCTGCTGCCGCTCGACGGCGGAGACCTGCTGGGCGCCTGGTTCGGCGGGACCCGCGAGGGCCTGCCGGATTCTGGTATCTACGTGGCCCGGCTGGCTTCCGGCGCGGCCGCCTGGCAGCCGCCTCTTCTGGTGGTTCCTGCCGACGGCCACCCGTGCGGCAACCCGGTGCTGTTCGCCGGGGCGCACGGCGTCATCTGGCTCGCCTACTTCCGGGTGTGGGGCGAGTGGTGCACCGGCGGGAAGCCCTGCGCCCGGCTGTCCTTCGACGGAGGTGCCTCGTGGGGCCCGGAGATGCTGCTGCTGGACCGAAGCGGCGTGCTCACGAAGAACAAGCCGCTCCGCCTGGGTGACGAGCTCCTGCTGCCTGTCTACGACGAGTGGAAGTGGCAGGTGGGCATGGCGCGGCTGGATGTCTTGGTGCACACCGAAATCTGGCGCTTCGACGATCTGGCGATCGGTGCCGGCAGCGGCGTGCCCATTATCCAGGGATCGCTGGCCGAGCCGGAGCCCGGAACGCTGCTCATGCTCATGCGGACCAAGGTCGGACGCATCTGGCAGGTCGTGAGCCGCGACGCCGGCCGGACCTGGGAGGGGCTGAGGGCCACGGCGCTGCGCAACCCCAACGCAGGCGTGGATGTGGTCCGCCTCCGGGACGGGCGCCTCTGGCTTTGCTACAACGACACCGACCTCGGCCGCGACCCGATGGAGTGGGAGCTGCGCCATCCCCTGTGCCTGGCCGAAAGCACCGACGGCGGCCGGATCTGGCGCACCATCCTCACGCTAGAGGAGGGGCCAGGTGAGTATTCCTACCCGGTGATCGTTACGGACGAGGCAGGCCGCGTCCACGTGGCCTACACCGCGCTGCGCCGGGAGATACGGCACGTAGTTCTGGAGCCATGAGATGGAGCCCGGACGTGATAACGTTCTCGGAGGCCGGCCCATGACGATAGCCGCACGCCTCGGCGAGGTTTTGTTGCCGCCCGTTACACCCTTTGATAGCAGCGGGGCCGTGGATTTCGCCGCGCTCGACCGCCTGCTCGCCTGGCTCCTGGACCGGGGCATGTGCGACAGCTTGTTCATCGGCGGGACGACGGGCGAGTTTCACGCGCTGTCACTCGAGGAACGGGTGGCGATCTTTGAGCGGGTCAGGACGTTCGCCGGCGCCAGCGTCCCACTGATCGCCGGAACCGGCGCAGCCACGACGCGCGACGCCGTCTTCCTGACGCGGGAGGCCGAGCGCCTCGGCTACGATGCCGCGGCCGTGATCCTGCCCTACTACAGCCGGCCGACCCAGGACGAGATCTATCAGCACTTCGTGGCGGTGGCGCGCGCCACGGCCCTACCGGTGATCCTTTACAACATCCCCCTGTTCACGGGCGTGAACCTGATGCCCGAGACCCTGGCCCGGCTCGCCGATCTGCCAAACGTCGCCGGGGTCAAGGATCAGGCAGGGGCCAACCCGGTCCAGGCGTCGGACTACCTGCGCGTCGCCCCGCACCTGGCGGTCTATTGCGGGGACGATGCGATGATCCTCCAGGTGCTGGCGCAGGGTGGAGTGGGGTGTGTGAGCGGCGGCGCGCACGTTCTCGGCCGACTCATCAAGGAGATGATCCGGAAGTTCAAGGCGGGCGATGTGGACGGCGCGACCGCGATCCATCACCGGTTGATGCCCTTCCATCGCGCGCTGACGCCCGGCGGGCGCGCCAACCCGATTCCTCTGACCCGGATGGCGGTGACGCTCGTCACGGGGGTTGACGTCGGCCCACCGCGGCCGCCACTCATGCTCCCGGAGGAGTCGGAGGTGGCGCGGCTGCGGGGCGTGCTGGAAGGGCTGGGGCTGCTTACTGTCTGAGATAGGCGTCTGCCCCAGCGATCCAGTCCTGTCGCGGCGGGCTGAAGAGGTCCACCGTCACCACGTCCTCCAGCATCTCCGCGCTGTGCGGCACGCCGCCCGGGATGAGCAGCACCTCCCCCTTCTCCAGCACGAGTTCCCGGTCGGGGAAGGTGAAGCGCATCGAGCCGGCGATGCAGTAGCTGAGCTGCTCGTTATCATGTTGATGTGTTGGAACTATGGTACCGGCCTTGAGCTCGATCATGGCCACCATGATGCGTTCTCCCCACAGCATCCGGCGCGTGATCCTGGGGCTCAGCGCCTCAGGCGTCAACGCGGCCAGCACCGCGTGCTGGATCTCGCTCATCGTGCACCTCCGCTTGGGTATGCCGGTTGGGCATGACGGAGGATTCGCCACGAGGCGCCGGCATCACCCCCTTCGGAGGATCCCTGCTCCGGACGATTCCTGCTCATGAGGATTCCCGGCCCGGAGGATTCCCGCGCTGCCGAATCAAACTCTGCGCAGAGGCCTCGCGACATAGAGGCCTAGCGATGCGGGGACCTCGCGAGCAAAGGGGGATGGGATGCGATACCGTCGTCTCGGCAACTCCGGGCTCAAAGTGTCCGTGTTGGGATTGGGCGGCAACACCTTCGGGCGGTTCGTGGACGCCGAGGGGACGGCGCGCATTGTGGACAC
>VGFA01000039.1 GCA_016869025.1 Armatimonadota bacterium
ACGTTTGTGCAGACCGGCCTCTACGCGCGTACGCGCCACCCCGCGTACGGTGGACTCCTGATCATGGCGGTGGGATGGGCGCTGTGGCGGGGGAGCGGCCTGCACCTGGTGCTGACCGCGGTGCTTACACTCTACATACATGCCAAAGCGCGCCGAGAAGAAGCGTATCTGATGGAACTCTTCCCCGGCTACAGGGAGCACCGCGCGCGTACGAAGCACATGATTCCAGGGATCTACTAGAGGAAAGCTCCGACTACCGCAGCAGATCGTAGTCGGGGAGATCCCGCCGTCCCAGCAGCGCCAGTCGGGTGAAGACCTGGCCCCTGTGATACTGCTCATGGGTCACGACGTGCCAGACGATCTCCTCAACGCTGGCGGTCTGCTCCGGATCCCAGGGAAAGGCCCTGCGGGAACCGCGCGCCTTGGGTGTGAGTGCGGACAGCCACGCCATGGTCGCTTCCCGCTGCGGCCTCCATACGGCAAGGATGCTGTCGAGATCGCCGAACGACGCCGGATCGAGGCGCGTGCGCCGACCCCCGAGCACGACATGGCATATCCAGAAGGTCTCGGCTCCGACCATGTGCACCAGCACATCGCGGATCGGCTTCATCCCATCCCCGGGCGGCGCCGTCAGTTCGTCCCAGGTATGCGGCCGGCACAGATCGGTCAGCTCGACCGGTAGTCTCGCGAATCCGTCGGCAATGCGTGGAGGTAGCATCGCTGCACGCCGGCCGGACCGCGGGGTCACATCTCGGGGGGCCATCTACGTCCCGGGCGGCCGCAGCCGTGGATCCAGCAGGTCCCTCAGCGCATCACCCACCAGATTGAATCCCAGCACTGTCAGCATTATTGCGATGCCCGGGAAGGTGGCGATCCACCAGGCCTGCAGCATGAATTCCCGCCCGCTCGAAAGCATCCCTCCCCAGTCCGGAGTAGGCGGCTGTACGCCCAGGCCCAGAAACGACAGGCCGGCCGATGCAAGGATGGCTCCGCCCACGCTCAGCGTCGCCTGCACGATCACCGGCGCGGTGGCGTTGGGGAAGACGTGGCGGGTCACGACTCGGCCTGCGCCGGCGCCCATGGCGCGGGCCGCCTCCACGTAGTCCTGCGCCCGGATCACCAGCGCAGCACCGCGCACCACGCGGGCAAATGCGGGGATGCCCACGATCCCCACAGCCACGATGGCATTGCGCAGCCCGGGTCCCAGCGCCCCGACTATGGCGATCGCGAGCAGGATCGCCGGAAACGCCAGTAGGACGTCCATGACCCGCATCACGATGACGTCCAGCCGACCGCCGGCGTAACCGCTTATCAAACCCAGAGGCACGCCGATTCCCGCTGCGATCCCCACCGCCAGAAATCCCACCACCAGGGAAATGCGGCCTCCGAAGACGATGCGCGTCATCAGGTCGCGGCCGAACTCGTCGGTGCCCAGCCAGTGGGCCCACGATGGCGCCTGCAGGGCCTGCTCCCACACCTGGGCAGAGGGGGCGTAGCGCGTGACCCATGGCGCCAGCACGGCCGCCGCCGCAATCCCGGTCAGCACAAGCATGCCGACCACCGCCGACCTGTACCGGAGGAGGTGGCGAAGCCGCATCCGCCACCGCAGGCGGTGCATCGGGATTGCGCCTTCCCCGCTAGTCATGCCGGCTAGTCATAGCGAATGCGCGGATCCAACATGGCATAGAGCAGGTCCACCGCGAGGTTGATGAGCACGAACGCGATGGCGGTGAAGAGAATCGTCCCCTGGACAAGCGGTGCGTCGCGGCTGTAGATCGCGCCCACCGCCAGGCGCCCCAGGCCCGGCCATGCGAAAACGGTCTCGGTGAGCACCGCGCCTCCGAGCAGCCCGCCGAGCTGCAGCCCGACCACCGTTACGATCGGGATGAGCGCGCTGCGCAGCGCGTGGCGCAGCAGCACGATCCGGCCTGAGAGGCCCTTGGCGCGCGCCGTGCGGATGTAGTCCTGCCCCAGGACCTCCAGCAAACTGCTGCGCGTCATGCGCGCGATGAGCGCCGACGACGCCAGCCCCAGCGTCACCGCCGGCAGCACCAGGTGCTTCCAAGTCCCGAACCCCGAGGCAGGCAGCCAGCCCAGCGCCAGCGCGAACACCAGCATCAGCAGCAGGCCCAACCAAAACACCGGCAGCGATACCCCCATGAGCGCCAGGAGCATCGCCGCGTGGTCCACGGCGCTGCCGCGGTACGCGGCGGAGAGCACGCCGGCGGGAATGCCGATCGCCAGCGCGATCCCCAGACTCGCGACCGTCACAACAAGGGTGAAGGGAGCGCGGGCCAGCACCTCGTCGAGGACCGGCGCGCCTGTCCGCAGCGACCGCCCCAGATCGCCCTGGGCCGCGCGCCACACGAAGCGGCCGTACTGCACGGGCAGGGGAGCATCGAGCCCCAGGGTTGAGCGGAGTCGGGCGATCTCTTCCTGTGATGCACCCTGCCCGAGTTCCCCCAGCAGGACGCGTACCGGATCGCCCGGCGCCAGGTGGAGCGTGATGAACGCCACCAGCGTGACGCCGAGCATCACCGGAACGAGCAGGCTCAGGCGCTGGAAGAGGTAGCGCCCCATAATGGGATCAGGCCGTCACTTTCGCCGTGCCGCCGTTACCGCTGCACCGTCGCCTTGCGCAGCTCCAGGTTGATCCACGAGAACGGCGCCGTCGTGTGCTGAATGCCGCTGCGAACCGCGTAGGTCGACAGCGGGTAATAAAGGAAGATCATCGGCGCGTCCCGGACTATCAGTGTCTGCGCCCGCCGGTAGATCTGCTCGCGCCGCCCCTGGTCTGCTATGGCGCGGCCCTCATCGAGAAGGCGGTCAACCTCAGGGCTCTTGTAGCGCGAGTAGTTGGGGTTGGGCGCCTGCGACGAGTGAAACAGCGAGTAGAGGGTGTAGTCCGCGTCGAGAGTGACCGTTCCCCACCGCATGCCGTACATCTCGAACTCCCCACGATCGAGCCGAGAGAGCCAGGTCCCGAACTCCACCACTTCCACCTCGACCTGGAAGCCCAGCGGCTGGAGACTCGCCTGAATCGCCTGGGCGACCCGCCGCCATTCGGCGCTCTCGAAGATGACGAGGCGCGGCCGCAGGCCCGGACGAACGCCGGCCTCGGCCAGCAACGCGCGCGCCCGGTCGAGATCGTACTCGTACCCCGGCAGGTCGGGGTTCGCGCCGAACACAACCGGGGAGAGAGGTCCGTTCGCCTGCGTGGCCAGGTCTTTCAGGAAGAATGTGATTAGACCGGCCACCCTTACCGCGTGGCCGACGGCCCGGCGCACGCGCACGTCATTGAACGGCGCGCGCTCCATGTGGAACCCGATGTAGTTGGCGCTGAAGCTGGGCTCCTTGTAAACGACCAGGCGCGGGTTGCGCTCAAGGCGCGCAACCGAATCGGCGGGCATGTTGAAGATCAGGTCCACGCCGCCCGACTCGAGCTCAACGATCTGCGTGGACGACTCCGGGATCGGCCGCATGATCACGCGGGCGATCTGAGGCGGACCTCCCCAGTAGTCGTCGTTGCGCACCATGGTGATCCGGTCGCGGGCCACCCAAGAATCAAACTTGAACGGGCCGGTCCCAACCGGATTGCGCACGAAGTCGGCGCCGAACCGGCCTACGGCCGTCGGGCTGATCACGGAGGTGGAGGGATGCGTCAGGTGGTTGAGCAACGCCGCGAACGGAAACCGCGTCGTTATCTGCACGGTGTCGTCGGCGATCGCCTTGGCCCCTTCCACCATGCTCAGCACGAAGTAGGCCCGGGCCCGTGACTGCGGATTGATGAAGCGATCAATGCTGAACCTGACCGCCTCCGCGTTGAACGGGGTCCCATCGTGGAACTTGACCCCGCGGCGGAGCTTGAACTCCCAGGTGCGATCTCCAACCGGCCGCCAGGAAGTGGCCAGCCGCGGTTCGAGCCCCCGCGCGGTGCGCACCAGAAGCGTCTCGAAGATCTGGTTGATCACGAGGAACGACGGGCCGTCGTTGGTCCGGTGGGGATCCAGCGCGGTCGCATCGGACTGCATCGCGACCGTGATGGTCTCTCCCGGCGCCGGGGCGCCCAGCCCGCTCCTACCGCTCCCCGTCACCAGTACGAGAAGAACCACCAAGCCTGCAAGCATCCGTCTAATCATGTGTACCATCCTCCGTTGTGTGCGAACTTCCAAGGGCACCGACACGGCACCTTGTCCCTGCATAATAGGCCGCACGGCCATCCCGCGCAACGACACAGGTCAGGCCGGCGGCTGTTCTTATGCTCTTACCGCCCCTCCGAGCGCATGTTCTCTTTGAACCAGTTGATGAGCTGCCGCTGCGCGAGGATCTCAGGTTGGGAACCGACCTCGCGTACGGCGTCCTCGGCCTCCGCGGCAGACAGCCCGAGCGCCAGGAGGACACAGGTGGCGAACGTGCCGGTTCGACCGATGCCCGCGTGACAGTGCACAAGAACCCGCTCCCCCTCTTGAATGCGAGAGGCCGTTGAAGAGACAAACTCGGCAAACGCGCGCCGGTCTTCGGGAACGCCGAAATCGGGTATCGAGAACGCTTCTCGATTAGATGGGAGACGCCCCTCTTCAATCGCCTGCGCGTAAGATGGAGAAGCGGCCTCGATCTCCGCAGGAGGAACAAGGCAGACGATCCGATCAATGCCGAGGCGTGCTGCCTCTGCGAAAGATGCCTCGAGAGGTTCGTAGCGCCCGGGCATGCTGTGGAGGTATAGCCGGCCGGCAACGGCCTCCGGGAGTTGGACCCTGCGAAAGAGTTTCCGGTCGCCCATCGTAACGCCCCCTACGTGGTCTGTCGCGTGACGTCAGAGGACACTCATGCCCGGTTCTTGTCCGGCGCCAGCGCCGCCACCTCGTCGGCCTCTGCCGCCGATAGCTCCCACTCGGCCGCCCGAACGTTCGCCTCCACCTGACCGGGCTTCGTCACGCCCGTAATCACCGTGGAGACCGCGGGCCGCGCGAGCAGCCAGGCCACGGCCAGCTCCGCAACGGTGTGACCCCGCTCCTTCGCCCATGCCTCCAGCGCGCGGGCGATCGCGAAGTTGCGCGCGGTCGCAAAGCGCTGCTCGAACCGCTCGCTCTGGTATCCGCGGGTCCCCTCCGGAGCCGGCTCCCCCTCGCGGTACTTCCCGGTCAGCACGCCCCCTCCCAGCGGGAAGTACGGAATCACACCGATCCCGAAGGCCTGACACGCCGGAAGCAGTTCGGCCTCGACGCCGCGCGCCAGCAGACTGTACTCGGGCTGCACCGAGACGAACGGCGCCCACCCGCGCCGGTCACTGATCCAGAGCGACCACACGAGTTGCCAGGCGGCGAAGTTGGAGCAGCCAATGTAGCGGACCTTGCCCTGGCGCACCAGATCCTCGAGGGCGCGCAAACTCTCCTCGATGGGCGCTTCGACATCCCACTCGTGGAGCTGCAGCAGGTCAATGTACTCCACGTTCAACCGGCGCAGACTGGCGTGGACCCCGTCTGTGATGTGCGCACGCGAAGACCCGCGCTCGTTGGGCCCTTCGCCCATGGCGTTGAAGACCTTGGTGGCGATGATGGCCTCTCCGCGCCGGCCGCCCAGCGCGCGGCCCAGATGTTCTTCGGAGACGCCACTGCTGTAGATGTCGGCCGTATCGAAGAAGTTCACGCCGAGGCCGAGGGCGGTGTCCACAATGCGCGCCGTCCCCTCGGCGTCCACGAACCGCCCGAAGGTGTTGCCGCCCAATCCCAACACGGACACTTTGAGCCCGGAGTTGCCGAGACGACGGTATCGCATCCCATCCCCCTTTG
>VGFA01000040.1 GCA_016869025.1 Armatimonadota bacterium
AGGCGCACGGCGCGCTCTACAACATGGCGGTCGCCGATGCCGCGCTGGCCGGGGCGATCGCAGAGGCCGCGGTCGTGTTCGAGGGGCTGTGGCTGTACGCGCCGCCCGGTTCGGCCATGGCCGCCGCAGCCGAGTCCCGCGGGATTGCGGTGGCGTACGAGGCGTTCCTCGACCGGGGCTACCGCCGCGACGGCACCCTGGTGCCGCGCACCGAGCCCGGAGCCCTACTGACCGACCCGGAGCAGGTGGCCGCGCGCGCGGTGGCGCTGGCGACCGACGGGACTGTAACCGCGACGGACGGCACCAGAATCCCGCTGCGGCCGCGCACCCTGTGCGTCCACAGCGACACCCCGGGGGCCGGAGCCCTTGCGGAGGCGGCCCGCGCCGCGCTGGAGGCAGCCGGGGTGCGCGTGGGGCCGCCCTGGAGCGCTCCGTGATCCAATCTCGTGCGGCGGTCGAGGAGGGCGCGTGAGCCGGCGCCTGCGCGGGTACGTGTTGCGCCACCGCCGTGCCTACCTGATCGGCTTTGCCCTCAGTTTGCTCAGCACCGGGCTGTCCGTGACCAACCCGTGGGTGCTTCGGCTGGCCGTGGACGGCATCCGCTCCGGCGCCGCGCCGCGCCTGCTGGTGGGTCTGGCCGCGGTGTACGTGGGGATCGCGCTGACCGGCGGGTTCATACGGTACCACTGGCGCATGAAAATGCTGGGGGCCGGCCGGCGGATCGAGTACGAGATCCGCAACGACTACTTCGCGCACCTGCAGCGGATGCACCAGGCCTTCTTCCAACACACCCGCACCGGCGACCTGATGGCCCGCGCGATCAACGACCTCAACACCATCAGCCGCCTCGTGGGCGTGGGCATCATGCACTCGTTCAATACCATCTTCATGTTCACCGCGGCGGGGGCGCTGATGTTCACCATAGACCCGCCGCTTGCGCTGGTGGTGATGGTGATCCTGCCCATGGTCAGTCTGGTCTTCGTGCTGCTGGGCCGGCGCATCCACCGGCAGTACGAGCAGGTTCAGGAGCAGTTCAGCACGCTCTCGGCCCGCGCGCAGGAGAACTTCTCGGGAATCCGCGTCGTGAAGGCATTCGCGCAGGAGTCCTCCGAGATAGCCACCTTCGGCGTGATCAACCGCGAGTACATGGCGCGCTCGCTGCGGCTGGCCCGCACCGCCGGCGCGCTCTGGCCCTCGATGACGCTCATTCTCGGTGGCGCGGCCGCGGCGGTGTTGTGGCAGGGAGGCAACGCCGTGGTCGCCGGCCGCATCACGCTGGGCCAGCTCGTGCAGTTCTTCGGCTACTTGATGATGCTGTCGTGGCCGATGATCGCCCTGGGCTGGGTGGCGACCATCGTTCAGCAGGGGCTTGCCTCGATGCGGCGGATCGAGACGATACTGGACAGCCGGCCGGCCATCGCCGAACCGCCGGAGCCGGTGCAGCCCGAACGGCTGCGCGGTGAGATCGAGTTCCGCGACGTTTCGTTTGCTTATGACGGGGTGCCGGTGCTACGCGGGATCAACCTCCGCATCCCCGCGGGGGTCACGGTGGCGATCGTAGGCCCGACCGGTTGTGGGAAGACCACGCTGGTCTCCCTCATTCCCCGCCTGTTTGACCCGACCGGCGGGGCAGTGCTGGTGGACGGGATTGACGTGCGCCGCATGGGTCTTCCGGTGCTCCGGGGAAGCATCGGGTTGGTGCCCCAGGAATCCTTCCTGTTCTCCGACACCCTAGAGGGCAACCTGGCCTTTGGGGTAGAAGGTGGCGACGGCAGCCGCGTGCGGGAGGCGGCGGAGACCGCGCGGCTGGCACCGGAAGTGGCCGGGTTTCCGCTTGGGTACCGGACCGTGGTCGGGGAGCGCGGCGTCACCCTCTCCGGCGGCCAGAAGCAGCGCGCGACGATCGCCAGGGCGCTGGCGCGCGACCCCGAGATCCTGATCCTGGACGACGCGCTCAGCAGCGTGGATACGCGCACCGAGGAGGAGATCCTCCAGGCGCTGCGCCGGTTCATGGCGGCGCGCACAAGTCTGATCATCTCGCACCGCATCTCGACGGTGCGCGGCGCCGACCTGATCGTAGTGCTGGCGGACGGGAGGATCGTCGAGCAGGGCACGCACGACGCCCTGCTGGATGCCGGCGGGCTCTACGCCGACCTCTATCAGAAGCAGCTCCTAAAGGAGGCCCTGGAGGCCGACGAGGCCCCTGTGTCATGAGCACCGTGTTCCACGAAGACGAGATCATCGGCGCGGCCTACGACGCCCGCCTGATGCGGCGGTTGATGGGCTACGTGCGCCCCTACCGCGCCGCCGTCGTCCTGGCGGTTGTGCTGCTGCTGCTCACCTCCGCGGCCAGCCTGGTAGGGCCCTACATCGTGCGGATAGCCATTGACGATCACATCACGCCCGGGCGGCTGGAAGGGCTGGGGGTGGTCATTCTCGCCTACCTGGGGGCGCTGGTCGCCGCCTTTGTCCTCCGCTACGCCCAGACCTACATGATGGCGCGCGTCGGGCAGCACGCGATGTACGACCTGAGGATGGAGTTGCTCACCCACCTCCAGCGGCTCTCGGTCGGCTTCTACACGCGCCAGCCGGTCGGCCGGCTGGTCACCCGCGTCACCAACGACATCGAGGCCCTAAACGAGATGATCACCCAGGGCGTGGTGGCCATCTTCGGCGACCTGGTGACGCTGGTGGGCATCGTCGCCATCCTGCTGTACCTCGACTGGCGCCTGGCCCTGGCCACCATGCTGGTGCTGCCGGCCATCATCCTCTTTACCGCGCGGTTCCGGGCGGTGGCGCGCGAGGCCTACCGCGCGATCCGGGTGCGCCTGGCCCGCATCAACGCCTTCCTCAACGAGCACATCATGGGGATGGGGATCGTGCAGCTCTTCGGCCGCGAAGCCCGGGAGCAGGCGCGTTTCGAGGAGCTGAACCGCGAGCACCTTGCGGCCACCATGGCGTCGCTGAGGTCGTTCGCGATCTTCCACCCCGTGGTGGGTGCCATGAGCGCGGTGGCGGTGGCGATCATCATCGCCTACGGCGGCGCGCAGGCGCTGGCAGGAACGATAAGCGTGGGGCTGGTGGTGGCGTTCGTCCAGTACGCCCAGCGGTTCTTCGAGCCGATCGAGGACCTGGCCGAGAAGTACAATATCCTGCAGGCGGCCATGGCCTCATCCGAGCGGCTCTTCCGCCTGCTCGACGAGCCGGTCGAGGTGGAGGATCCACCCGCGCCGCTGCGCGCGGATCGCGTGCGGGGGGAGATCGAGTTTCGCAACGTCTGGTTCGCCTACGAGCCCACTTCGCCCCACCAGGACGGCGGCCCGCAGGCGCCGGCCGGGCATTCTGCGCCCGCCCCGGAGCACGACTGGGTGCTGCGGGACGTGTCGTTTCGCATCCTTCCGGGCGAGAGCGTGGCGTTCGTGGGACACACCGGCGCCGGCAAGTCTTCAATTATCAACCTGATAACGCGGTTCTACGACCCGCAGCAGGGATGCGTGCTGGTGGACGGCAGCGACGTCCGCGGTTGGGATCAGCGCGATCTGCGCCGGCACATCGGCCTGGTCCTCCAGGACGTCTTCTTGTTCGCCGGGACGATAGAAGATAACATCCGGCTGGGGACCTCCTCGATCACCTCAGAGCAGGTGCGGCGCGCGGCCGAGTTCGTCAACGCGGCCCGGTTCATCGAGCGGATCCCAGGAGGGTACCAGGCCCAGGTGCAGGAGAGAGGCGCCACTCTCTCGGTAGGCCAGAAGCAGTTGATCGCGTTCGCCCGGGCGATTGCCCACAACCCGGAGGTCCTGCTGGTACTCGACGAGGCGACCAGCAGCGTGGATACTGATACCGAGATCCTGATCCAGGACGCGTTGGGCCGCGTGATGCAGAACCGGACCTCGATCATCATCGCCCACCGGCTCTCGACGATCCAGCACGTGGACCGCATCCTGGTGATCCACAAGGGCCGCATCGCCGAGGAAGGCACGCACCGCGAGCTGCTCGCGCGCGGGGGCATCTACACCAAGCTCTACCAGTTGCAGTACAGAGACCAGGAGCTGCGCCATGACGCCTGAGGTCAAACCGCTGTTGAAGAAGTTGCGCGAGATCGCGATCGAGGCGCTGGAGGAGCGCCGCGGGCTGGTGGTCTACTCGAAGATGGATGCCCAGGAGATGGACCGGCTGGCCCGCAAGGTTGAGATAGACGCGCTGGAAAAGATCCGGTCCGCCCTGCCGGATGCTTCGGTCCTGATCGAGATCCAGCAAATCCAGGACCGGCTGCTGCAGATGGATGGGAAACTGGCCGAACTGGATGCGCGGGAGGAGATCTCGGACAGGTCGCGCCAGCTCGAGCGCGACGACATTATCTGGAGGGCGTTTGAAGAGGTGGTCAGGCTTCTGGGGATTGAGTAGGAACCGCCACCGGAGTTTCGTGGCGGTGATCGAAGCGGCGGTGCGCGCTACTTCCGGCGCCGGCCGCCGCGCTTCGCC
>VGFA01000041.1 GCA_016869025.1 Armatimonadota bacterium
TCACCGCCGCAACGGCGTCCAGGACGATTGAGCTGGTAATGGGACGGCGTGAAGCCGCGGTGGACGGAAAGTTGGTCCTCCTCGACATTCCCCCTATGGTTGTCGGGGGCCGCACGATGGTGCCGCTTCGCTTCGTGAGCGAGGCCCTGGGCGCGTACGTGCAGTGGCAGGCAACGGCGCGCACCGTTCTGATCACGCTTCCGACGGCCGAACCGGCTCCACCGGGCTATCGGACCCGGCCGACGCCACCCCCAACGCCGGTGGTGGTGACCCCGGCGCCGACCCCGGTCCCCACCCCGGCACCCATTATCACGCCGTCCCCGAGAGTCACCGAAGGGGCGCTCGTCGCGATCGCCCTGACCGCGACCCCACCCCGCATTCATGTAAGCGTGGGCGCGGTCATCTACATCTTCGCCATCACGCCTGAGACGGCAATTTCGAGATTCGACGCGGGCACAGGCGCAGGCGGGTCGGCGGCCCTGACAGCGCTGCGCATCGGCGACCAGGTCCGGGTTGAGGCGGAGGGCACAACCAACAACGCGGCCAGCGTGCGGGCCTCGTTCCGGCTGCTGCGCGGCCGCGTGGACGTGATTACGCCCACAGCGATTGCGCTGCAGGACGGCCAGGTGGTCCGTATCAACTCCGATGCCGCGGTTACGATCAACGGCGCGCCCGTGCCCCTCGGCGATACGCCGGCGCGCGTCCGCCGCGGTGACGAGGTCGCCGTGCGGATGAACCCGGTCACCAACGAGGCGTGGGAGCTGGCGGTGACGAGCCTCATATCCGCAACGCCGACGGCGACTCCCACGGCCACGCCGGTGGGCACGCCATCGGTCCGAACGGTAACATATGTGAGCCGCACCGACGCCCCGCTGATCGAAGCGGCACCGGGAACCCCGCACCCGACCGAGGTGCTCTACGTTGGTCGCGATGCGACTGGCCGGTTCCGATCGGTGGTGAGCTTCAACGTTACTCCGCCTTCGGGCGCGACCGTACGCCGGGCCACGCTGCGCTTGTTCCTGTACGGGTACAGGTCCGGCGGCGCCGACCTCTACACGGTATTCCCGGTCACGCGGTATTGGAGCGAGGCTACGGCCACGTGGAATCTGCTGGCCGGTAGCTACGCGATGCTGCGGCCCGCCGGCCCCGTAACGATCGCGGGCGGCGCGACGCGCATCTTCGTCGAGTGGGACGTGACCGAGATCGTGAGAGCGTGGGTTGCCGGATCGCTGGCGAACTACGGGTTTCTGGTCCGCAACATGGAGATGGGCGCCAACCTGGTGTACTTCGCTCACGGGGAGGACGTGCTGGCCAACCGGCCGAGGTTGATAGTCGAGTTCACGGCGCCGTAGCGGCGGAGGAAGCATGGACGCGCTCAAACAACGGATACTGCGCGAAGGTCGCAACCTGGGCAACGGGATCCTCAAGGTGGACAGCTTCCTCAACCACCAGGTGGATCCGGCGCTGTTGGACGAGTGCGGGCGCGAGCTGGCGGCCAGGTTCGCATCGGTGGGGGCCACCAAGGTGCTGACCGCGGAGATCTCGGGCATAGCGCCGGCCTTTACGACCGCCACGCACCTGGGCGTGCCGGTGGTCTACGCCCGCAAGACGCGGCCGGTGACCATGCCCTACCAGGTCTTCCTGACGCTGGCCCCGTCACACACGAAGGGGCATACCATAGAGTTGATCGTTTCGCCCGAGTACCTGTCACACGGTGAGCGGGTGCTGATCGTGGACGACTTCCTGGCGACGGGCCAGACCATCCTTGGCCTGGCCCGCCTGGCCCAGGCCGCGGGCTCGACAATCGTGGGCGTCGGCGCGGTTATCGAGAAAGTCATGGAAGGCGGGCGGGCGCACCTGGCACCCCTGGGCGTGCCGATCGTGGCGCTGGCGACGATCACGGACATGAGCGACGGGAAGATAGTGCTGGCGTAGCTCGCCGCGGCGCGGCGGCGGCGCCTCGCCCTCCTAGACCGTCTGCCCCGTCACCGGCACCTCGGCCGGGATCCCGGTCGAGACAAGCGCACCCGCCAGCGCCTCTGCCGCGGCCTCGTCGCCGTGCACGCAATACGCGGCGCCGATCCGCGGCACGCGTGCCGTCCATGCGAGCAGCTCCTTCCGGTCGGCGTGCGCGCTGAACGCGTCGGCCCGCTCGATCCGGATCTCCACCCTGTGCGGCTCACCGTAGATCCTGGCCTCCGGCGCACCTTCGGATAGCCGACGGCCCAGCGTGTGCTCGGCTTGGTATCCCACGAACAGCAGCGTGGACCGCGGATCGCCGATGCGCTCGCTCAGGTGCGACAGGATGCGGCCGGCCTCCACCATCCCGGATGTGGCGATGACGACGCACGGCTCGTCCGAGGCGCGCAGCGCCCTGCTCTCGGCAGGGGTGCGCACATAGCGCAGAGCGCCGAACCCGAAGGGATCGTGCCGCTTGATGTGCGCGCGTATCTCCTCATCGAAGCACTCGGGGTGCGCTCGGATGATCTCCGTGGCGTCGGTTGCCATGGGGCTGTCCATGTAGATTGAGATCGCCGGGATGAGGCCTTCCTCCCGCTGGCGGTGCAGTGTGTACGCCACCTCCTGTACCCGGCCGAGCGCGAAGGCCGGGATCAACACTCTGCCGCCACGGGCGACGGTCTCGCGCACCACCGCGGCCAGGTGTGCCTCTGCCTCGGCGCGCGGGGCGTGCTCCCGGTCGCCATAGGTGGACTCGATGAGCAGGAGGTCCAAAGCGGGCGGCACCTCGGGATCGCGCACTATGGCGGTACCGGGGCGGCCCAGGTCGCCGGTGAAGCCCAGGCGGCGGCCATCCGCCTCGAGCACCACCATCGCCGACCCGAGGATGTGCCCCGCGTCGCGAAACATGGCGGTCAGGGAGCCGACGCGAAACGGCCGGCCGTAGGGCACGGCGGCCAGGCGGGCGATCGCCCGCTCCGCGGCGCGGCCGTCGTAGAGCGGCTTCACCTCGGGCAGCCCCTGGCGTCGGTGGCGCCGGTTCAGGATCTGCGCGTCCTGCCGCTGCACCTTCGCGCTGTCCCGCAGCACCAGCGCCGCGAGATCGCGGGTAGCCGGCGTGCAGTAGATCGGGCCGCGAAACCCGTGCGCCACCAGCGTGGGCAGGTTGCCGCAGTGATCAAGGTGCGCGTGCGAGAGGATGACGGCATCGAGGTCGCCGGGCGCAGAGGGGAAACGCCGGTTCCATTCGGCGGCCTCGGCGCGTCGGCCCTGGAACAACCCGCAGTCGAGGTAGACCCGCGTGTCGCCGGCCTCGACCAGGTGGAGCGAGCCGGTGACTGTGCTGACGGCCCCGTGGAAGGTTACGCGGATGGCGAACTCCCCAGTCGGCTTGACCACGCCACGCGGCTCTTGTACCGTAGGTCGCGTGGTACAGGTAGGATTGGGATTCCAGGTATCTCGGGTTCGGTAGGCGCCAGGTGCCCTTCCTGCTCGGCGCCATCCCACTGATCGCCATCCTGGCCGCGCCGTTCGCCGGCCCAGTTGCCGGCCGGCTCCGGACGCACCCGGGATGGATCAGCGCCGTTGTCCCGGCAGGCCTGCTCGCGGCGCTCACCTGGATCGCACAGCCCATCTTCGGCGGCGAGACGCTGCGGCTGTCGCTGGCGTGGTTTCCCGACGTCGGCCTCCGGTACGCGCTCACACTCGATGGCCTGGCGCTGCTCTTCGCGGGATTGATCCTGGCGGTCGGGCTGCTGATCCTCGTCTACTCCGTCGCGTACATGCACGCCGGTCCGGAGCTGGGCCGATTCTACGCCCAGATGCTGATATTCATGGGCGCGATGTTGGGGGTCGTGCTTGCCGACGACCTCATCGTCCTCTACGTCTTCTGGGAGTTGACCAGCCTGGCCTCGTTCTTTCTGATCGGCTACAAGAACGAGGATCCGGCGGCGCGCTCCGGCGCGACCAAGGCGCTGGTCGTCACCGTGGCCGGCGGCGTTACGATGCTGGTCGGCCTGGTGATGCTGGCGCAGGTGGGCGGTACCTGGCAGATAAGCGCGCTGTTGGCCAAGGCCGCCGCCATCAAAGCAGATCCGCTCTACCCGGTAATCCTGGCGCTGGTGCTGACCGGCGCGTTCACCAAGTCGGCGCAGGTGCCGTTCCAGTTCTGGTTGCCCGCCGCGATGGTGGCTCCCACTCCGGTCTCGACGTACCTGCACGCCGCCACCATGGTGTGGGCCGGAGTTTACCTGCTGGCGCGCCTGCTGCCCGTGCTGGGTGGGGGAGCGCTGTGGGTGGCCGTGGTCACGCCCGTCGGATTGGCGACGCTGCTCGCGGGCGCGGCCCTGGCCCTGGTGCAGACCGACCTGAAGGGCCTGCTCGCCTACTCCACGGTCGGCGCGCTGGGACTGGCCACCGCGCTGCTCGGGTGGGGCACGCCTGCCG
>VGFA01000042.1 GCA_016869025.1 Armatimonadota bacterium
CCTGGAGGACAGGATGGTCCTGCACTCCGGCCCGCCCGTGACCTGGGATCGCATGTGCGGGGCCCAGCGGGGCGCGGTGATCGGGATGGTGCTCTTCGAGGGGTGGGCACAGGACGCCGGCGGCGCGACGCGACTTCTCGAGAGCGGAGAGATCAAACTGGAGCCCAACCACCACCACCAGGCCGTGGGGCCGATGGCAGGCACCATCTCTCCTTCGCTGCCCGTGTTCGTGGTCGAGAACACGGTCTTTGGCAACCGCGCCTTCTGCCGCCAGGTGGAACGCCAACAGCAGTTCGGCGACTACAGCGAGGGAGCCGTGCGGGGGCTGCAGACGTGGCGCGACTTCTGGGCCCCCTCGATTGCGGCCGGGCTGCGCCAGATGGGCGGCGGCCTGGGCCTGAAGACGATAATCGCCAAGGCGCTCCAGATGGGCGACGAGTTGCACAACCGGCAGGTGGCCGCCTCGAGCCTGTTCGCCAACGCCATGGCCGTGCCCATGATCAAGGCCGGCCTGCCGGCCGATCGCCTGATCGGCACGCTGGGCTACCTCGCAAACCACGAGGTGTTCTTCCTGTCAATGGCAATGGCCGCGGCCAAGGCCTCCGCGGACCCGGCCTCCGGGATCGAGCACAGCACCGTCGTGACCGCCATGGCGCGGAACGGCACCGAGTTTGGGATCAGGGTGAGCGGCCTGGGTGACGAGTGGTTCACCGCGCCCGCGCCCCGCATCGAGGGGCTCTACTTCCCCGGGTACAAGGAGGAAGATGCCGGACTCGACATGGGCGACTCAGCGATCACCGAAACGGTCGGATGGGGGGGCTTCGTGCTGGGAGGCGCGCCCGGCATCCTGAACCTGGTAGGAGGGACGCCCGAGCAGGCCATGCGGTACAGCGCCGAGATGCGCGAGATCACGGTGGCAACCCATGCGGTCTACCGCATTCCCGCGTTCGGGTTCGACGGCGTGCCTGTCGGCATAGACATCCGGAAGGTAGTCCGCACCGGCACCACCCCGATCATAGACACCGCCATCGCCCACAAGGACCCTGGACACCCGATGATCGGCGCAGGGCTCGTCCGGGCGCCGCTGGAGTGCTTTGAGAAAGCCCTTGGGGCGTTTGCGAGCAGGTACGGGTAGGCGGATCGAGTTGCGCTCAGGATGAGGGCGCCGATGACCTGGTCCCGCCGGTCCGCATCCCCCAATCCGGTTCACAATTGTAAAGACGCCCATTTCTGGTCTTCAGGAACTCGGATAGCGGGATCTCCTCTTGCTTGAGGAGACCCTTGCGCGGTATCGTCCCGTTGCTCACCATTTCCACCACCGCACAGGCGGAAGCGGCGGTCGTCCATGAGATGGCCCGCCACCGGCGACCGGCAACCTCGAGCGGGTAGTAGGCCCTCACGAACTCCTCGCGCGAGAGGCGCCCTCCCTTCCATCCCTCCACGGCGGCGTGAACATATACGACGTCTTCATTGACCTGCGGCTTGGCGTGCACCAGGATCTCACCGGCACGGGTCCTATCTTCGCGCATCAGCAATTCGTGAAAGAAGAAGTTCATCAGTTTCGCGTGCCCGGGGTAGCGAATGGTCTTGTAGTCCAGGTTCTGAACACGCCCCCGGAAGGTGTCACACATCGTGCCGAGCCCGCCGGACGTCGTGAAGGCTTCGAGCTGGACGCCTCCGATGACGATGGTTTCCAGCCATTCCAGGGGGGATACCCACTTGTGAACGCCGTCTTCGATGACTTCACAGTCGTTGAGGTACTCGTTCACCACGCCTTCGGGTGACCAGTTGAACGCGTATCCCAGCAGGCCGGTCGGGTGTTGCGGAAGCGCCCCGACTCGCAGCCGGATGCATCGGATTGGATCGAACGCCTGGGCCAGAGCAGCGCCCACGATGGCGATGAATCCGGGCGCAAGCCCGCACTGCGGCGCCATCACGGCACGCGCGTTGCCGCTCATCTGGATGATCGCCTGGGTCGTCTTGACGTCCTCGGTCAGGTCAAAGTAGTGAATGCCGAGTTCGTGGGCAGTGGAGGCAATGCCGACATTGAAGTTGTAGGGGAGACAGGAAACGACCGCGTCGAATCCGCTCATCCGGGTCAAGTCGCCGGGGCGTTTCATATCCAGGTTGATGGCCGGAAACGGCAGGCCGGCGACATCATTCATGTCGGCGCCGGTTACCGCGAACCCTGTTTCATGAAGCAGGGTGGCGATCAGCGAGCCGACCTTGCCCAAACCAAGGACCAAAACGGATCTGATATCTCCAGCCACGAGGGCCTCCTGTCAGCGGAATCGCCAAGGAAGATCGCGTATTCCTGTCCCAATCACATACTGGTCCGACAGACGTGGGCCGCTTTCCTGCCTTCTTGGCTTCGTCCCTGCCACGAGGTCGCGCGCTCGTCCGGCGCGGTCCAGGTTGTCCGGGGCCGATGAACGGATCCGCAGGGACAGGACTATGCTGGGGCAGGGTTACGCCGGGGCAGGGTTACAGCGGCGAAAGCGACCATGCGGGGACAGAGCTATACCAGCGGAGGCGGCGTACCGAGGAACCGCTCGACGGCCTCCTGGCCGATCGCGCAGCCGGTGGCGGTGCGGTAGAAGCGCTCGACCAGGATGCGGGCCTCTTCCGGCGTCTTTCCACCGCATTCGTCGGGGATGCTCGCCAGGCGGTCGGCGTCCCACAGGATGCGGAACTCCGGCGTATCGACGTCGCGGGCCGAGTGGTTGCTGCCGATGATGCGCAGGACCTGCCCGGCGCGCTCGGTGTCTACCCCAAGGCGCTCCAGGATGGGGCGGGCGATGGGCGGCCCTTCGATGCCGATGTCGTGCAGAACCGCAGCCGCGCGCACGACCAGCGGGTCGCCCCCTTCGCCGACGAGTATCTGCTCGGCGTAGTCGAGCACCGCCAGTGCATGGCGTATCCGGCCCTGGTCGTCGCCGAACACGGCCCGCATCTCGCGGATGAGAGCATCCACAAGCGCCTCCCCCGCGTCGCCGGCCGGCTGCCCCAGGCACTTCGCGGAGAACTGGCACCACTGAGCGCAGCCCAGGTCGAATCGTGGGTTTGGCACGATCCGGCCGCACGAGTGGCAGCGGCGGCGCAGGTCGTCCTTCCAGAACTCCAGGGGCTCACCGCAGTAGGAGCACGGCAGCTCGAAGATGTCCGTCGGCTTCCAGAAGCGCCTGTCCTGACCCGGACACTGGCTCACAGCCATGGTGCTCCTCCGGCGGCAAGGCCGTCGCAGCCGTTCCTGTTTCGCAGGAGCGCCCTCCTACGTAGTGATCGTAGGGCGGGCCGGAGCGGGAAAGCATTGACGTAAGTCAAGAGCGGGCAAACCACGCCCGAGCGAAGGGCCACAACAGAAGGAGGGCAGGCGATAACTCCTGCCCTCAACGGGACTGATCCTTGGAGACTTGCTCAACGTGAATACAAGTACATCCTGGTGAGGCTCGCCTATCTCTGCATCACGAATTCAAGCCCGTCGGCGCATGCTCGGCTTACAGTATAGCCAGCCTTTTCTTCCCCGGGCATTCTGTCCCAGCCGCCCTTTTCAATGAAGGAAGCTCTCTCCCAGGAACACATATCCTGAGGAGTCCCTGTCTTGCGCGCGTAGATCCGCAGTCGCTCGTCAACGGAAGCACGGAAGTGGGCGGGATCAGCGAACTGCCGTTCCACGCCGGGCCTCCTCGATAGCCCGATCGAGCAGTCGCTCCACCCGCGCGGGCCTGCCCTGCGCGGCGCGCTTCAAATCCTCGCTGGTGACGAGGCCGCGCTCGAGTGCGGCTGCTACTGCGTCCACAATGTACTCGGGATCGGTGCCCGCCTCGGCTGTGTCGATGATCGTGCGTGCCGGGGAAGTAATCCGAACCCCAAACCGGCGTACCACGTCTCCCCTGCCGAAGGCGCGCGTCGTCGTGTGGATGCAGACAGAGGGCCATCGAGGCCGGTTGCCCGGCGGCCGGAATTCGCGTGGAACGGTCAGGTCGATCTTGTGCGGCCTGACTGTGGAGAGGTCATGGAGGGAGAGCGCGGTTTCGTGAGAGACGACAGCCCGGTCGGAACCAGCCTTGACCCAGGCGGCGATCACATCCTCGTGCGATGATGACGGGAACCCACGGATACGGTAGAAGCCTCGGCTGATCCGCTCGAAGGTCCCGGTGGCCGCATGGTAGAGGACGGCGTGGGCACTGTAGCCGGCAGATCTCGCCTGCGCGGCTAGGCCTTGAGCGTGGCGATCTCTATGTCTATGAAACTTACACATTGATCGACACGCAAGCGTTTCGACATGGCAGCGGGCGATTGGCCATCCACGAATCATGGATACTTGCGGGCGAGCCGAATCTCGCCGACTCACCTCATCCTGCGCAACGCGGCGTT
>VGFA01000043.1 GCA_016869025.1 Armatimonadota bacterium
CGCCGTCCAGGTGCTGCCGCGCCACGTAGATCGCGTGCCCGTTGCCAAGCGCCTCTCTCTGCACCACGAAGTGCACCGGGATCCGGTAGCGCGCGCGGACGAACTCCTCGATCTTCTCGCCCAGATGCCCGACGACCAGCACCGCCTCGTCCACGCCCGCTGCGACCAGCTCGTCGAGGATGTGCCCGAGAATCGGCCGGCCGGCCACGTGCATGAGCGCCTTGGGCTGGGTGTGGGTGTGCGGCCTCAGGCGGCGGCCGACTCCGGCGACGGGGATGATGGCCTTCATGCGTCGGACTCCGGCGCGGCCGTTCTACCCGCACTGCGTTGGTACAGCACGACGCCCTCGCGTAGCGCCTGCCGGATGAACCAGTTGCCCTCTGCCTCCATACGCTCAACCTCCGTGCGCGTGTAGGGGAACACTTCCACGGTTACTCCAGCCACCGGGGAAACGGCATATCGCACGAGCCGCTCCATCCAGGGAAGATCGCAGCGCTCGAGGATGAGGAGCAAGTCCACATCGCTTCCGGGGACCGCCTCGCCGCGAGCAAGGGAGCCGAACAGCACCACGGATTCCAACTCCGGAAGTGTGCGCGGCAAACCTAAGGCCATCTCTCGCAGCGCACGGAGCACTTCATGCCGGTCGAGAAAAGTGACCTGCACAGAACCGGAGGATATCTTCCGCAGCGCGGATCGCAATGTCGGCGTCCTCCCGCGTGTAGTACAGGTACGGCGCTCCCTCGGGATGGGCATTGGGATAACGCGTACCTATGTAGTGCCGATCAAGTGCTCTTGCAAGGTCCCGCATCTGCTCAGAAACCGCAAGGTCACTCGGTAGAGACTCGAGCAGCCCCAGAACGGAATGCCCCCGGGCCTCGGCACCGAGTTTCTGGAATAGGGCTTTGACTGCCTTCTCGGCTGCCTGCTGCGAAGCGAAGCAGGCCCACTCGGAGTCTCCAGCGTCCCGTGCATGTCGCGCATGCTGGAGGTCACGCTCGGCCTGATTGAACCAGTCCTCGTGCCGTGCCGGCATGGCGCCAGCCTCCCGCATCACCTCGCGTCCGAGATCCCGGCGACACTGGGTTGCCCACTAGACTTCGCCTTCCCGAAGGTGCTTCCTCCAGAGACAGGCGTCTCCGCAGGTCAATACTCATTGGTGACCACCCCCTCGGAGCACATGGCCGACGGTCCGAACGAGAATCTGCGCGTCGAGCAGCACCGAGCGATGCTTGATGTAGTAGAGATCGTAGCGGAGCTTCACCACGGCATCCTCGACCGAGTCGGCGTACCCGAAGTTGACCTGCGCCCATCCGGCGACGCCCGGCTGGACACTGAGACGCGTCCGGTAGAAGGGAATCAGCGCCTCCAGCTCGGCGACCATCTCGGGACGCTCGGGCCGAGGCCCCACCACGCTCATCTCGCCACGCAGGATGTTGACGGCCTGGGGTAGCTCATCGAGGTGGAACCGCCGCAGCGCCCGGCCGACCCTTGTTACGCGGGGGTCCTTGATACCGGCCCACTGCACGCCGTTGGACTCCGCGTCGCCGACCATGGTGCGGAACTTCAAGAGCTCGAACTCCCACCCTCCCCGGCCTACCCGGCGCTGGCGGTAGAAGACCGGGCCCCGGTCCTCGATCCACAGGGCAGCCGCCACCAAGGGTGTCATCACCGCCACCGCCAGCATGCCAACCGCGGCCAGGACGAGATCGGCCAGGCGCTTGAAGGTATCGTAGAGCGCAGGGGAAGGGCGATCCAGCGGCAGCGCTATGTGCAGGTTGCCATCGGCGTGCTCGATTGGAACCGCTCCCGTGAGATCTTCGAGCAGCCGATGCACCGGCGTCACCGTGACGCCGCGCTCCTGGCATTTCACCAGGGCGCGCAGGAGGTCGCCGTCGGCGCTGCCGGCACAGGCCACGACCACCTCGGAGACCTGGGCCTGCTCCAGCACACCGGGAAGATCGCGGTGGTTGCCCAGCACCGGCAGCCCGTCCACCTCCTCTCCCAGGATCGTCGGGTCGCTGTCAACGAACCCTGCGGGCACGTACTCGGTGCGGCCTTGCTCCCGCATGGCCGCCAGCACCTCCCGGCCGGCCCGGCCGGCACCCACGATAACCACCCGGTGGCGGAACGACGGCTGGACCAGGACGAGCGCGTAGAACGACCTCCACGCGGCAACGAAAACCGTGGTGGTGCCGACGAACCAAAGCAGCGTCAGGCGCGAAGGCAGCAGGTTCGGCGTCACATAGGGGAGAGTCAGGTAGAGCGCATCGGCCGTCACGACGGCGAGCGCCGCTGCGATGGGTCCGGCGGGCAGGCGGGCAGCAAGCCGCAGATCGTAGAGTTCGGCCACCGAAGCCGCGATCGCCCACGCTCCCGAGAGCAGGACGAACCAGGATGCCCGCCCGGCAACCGTGCCTGCCGCGAGTGGGAAGTGGAGCCGTACGGACAAGGTAACGAGCAACGCGAGGTTCAACAGGGCCAGGTCCAGGAACGCCAGGAGGACCTTGCGCTCCGAGATCTGAAGCGGCTGCCGGAACTCGCGCGGGCTCCTCATGGCGCAGTTGAGGCCGGGCCGGGCATCGGGCCGGCCCGCCCGGAAAGCACACGCTCGTAGACGGCGGCGGTCTCGGTCAGCATACGCTCCTCGGTGAAGTGCTCAAGCGCCCTTCGCCTGCCTGCCTCTCCCATTCTGCGGCGAAGGGCGGGGTCGGTCAGCAACCGGTCCAGGGCCGATGCCAGCGCCGCCGGGTCGCCCGGAGGCACGAGCAGCCCGGTCTCCCCGTCCACCACCGCCTCTGGAACGCCGCCGACATCCGTCGCGACGACCGGCAGGCCGCTCATCATGGCTTCAATAACGGCAAGCGGCATTCCCTCCCACCGGCTTGAGAGCACGAAGACGTCCGCGGTACGGAGCAGCACCTGCACATCGTCGCGGGCCCCGAGTACTGTGACGCATCCTTCCAGCCCCTGCTTCAGGATCAACGCCTCGACCTCCGGGAGCATGGGGCCGTCACCCACCAGCAAGAGGCGGTGAGCCGCACCGACGCGCGCCCAGGCGTTCACCAGCGTGACCGGGTCCTTGGGCTCCCGGAACCTGCCGATCATCACGGCCGTGCACGGTTCGCCGGTCCGCCTACCGCCTTCTTCCGTCGCGCCATCCACCAGCCATGGATCGGGCGCGATGCCGTTGGGAATCACTTGCAACCTCCAGGGCGGCCCTATCCCCGCCCGCAGCGCCGCCTCCCTATCGTGGTGTGAGACGCAGATGATGGTTGTGGCGAACCGGGCGGCCGTCCTCTCTGCGAGAACGAGAAGCGCGCGCATGATCGGCGGCCACCAGGATCCGGCGAACGGCCATCCGTGGGTCGTGAACAGCACCGCATTTGTCCCGGCGGCCCTTGCCGCAAATCTTCCCAGCAATCCCGCCTTGGTGCTGTGGCAGTGCACCAGTGCGAATCTCTCCCGGCGCATCCAGCGCGAGAGCCGCACCAGGGTCGCCAGGTCGGCCAGGGGGTTGGGAGCACGGGTCAATCCTGGAATCTCCACGGCGCGGATGCCTTCCTCGCGCAGGCGGGCCACCAGCGGCCCGCCCGGCCCGCATGCAACCGTTACATCGTAGAGGTGCCGAAGGCCCCGCGCCAGCGCAAGGACATGGGCCTGGGCTCCGCCCCAGTCAGAAAGCGTGATGAGCATCAGGATGCGGTGAACCACTCCAGTGCTCCAAAAGCAGCCACACCGAGCAGTGTGGGAACCAGCCCGAGCCGTGCGGTCGCGGGAAGATCCAGCCACTGGACTGCGAGGCGCTGGAACTCCAGCTTCGTGCGCAGTCTGTGGCTACGGGGGCCGGACCGCCCATGGCTTCCCGGCCGCAGCCGCCGTACCACCAGTGGCTCAGCCAGGTTCGCAACAGGGTGGGCAGCGGCAATCCGGGCCATGAGATGGTAGTCCTCAAACCGGGTGTCCGCGTACCCTCCGCATGCCTGCAGCGCAGACCGGCGCATCATCACCGAACTGTGAACAAACGGATTACCCCAGGCCATGGCCCGGCGGATCGCCCTGTCCGATGTTGGAACCCGGAGCAGCCGCTCGCGCCCCTGCCG
>VGFA01000044.1 GCA_016869025.1 Armatimonadota bacterium
TGGGACCTGACCTGCAGCGCGGATGGCAAGCGCCTGGCTCTGGTCAAGGGACGCGCTCAGCTCGACGTCTACCTCTGCGCGCTGGAGGATGAAGGACGTCGGCTTGGACCGCCTCGCCGATTGACGCTTGATGAGCGCAACGACTCCCCGATCGGCTGGACGCCCGACGGCCGGGATGTCCTGTTCGTGTCGGTGCGCACGCAATCGGCCAATGTCTACAGGCAGGGGATCGATCAGCGCTACGCATCGACGCTGCTCGAGCCGCCGCGCACGACGCAGCACGCCGTCTTCACGGCTGACGGAGGCTGGATCCTCTACCATCCTGATCCGTTGCCCGGCATCGAGCGGCCTGCGGGCCTGGCTCGCCTCGCGGAGACGGGAGGGTCGCCAGTCGCCGTTCCCGGGTCCGACTCCACTTGGTTTCCAGTGCAGTGCGGGTGCCGCGTAGGGGCGATGTGTGTGTTCTCGGTGTGCGCGGATGGCCGGTACGTGTTCTACCAACTCGACACCAGTGAGTGGAAAGCCAGGGAAATGGCCCGCGTGGAGGTTCCCCCGAAGGACTGGCGGAGCTTCTGGCATCTATCCCCCGACGGGATGAGGGTGGCGCTGGAGGTCGGGGGTCGCACGCGGATCATCGACCTGCGCACGGGCAGCGAGATCTCACCCTTGCCCGCCGGGCGGCACGCTCTCGAGCTCCTGGGGTGGGCGGCGGATGGCGGCCTCTGGCTCGGCCTCGGGGACGGCCAAGGAAGCAGGATCGTGCACGCCGACCTGTCCGGCGCGACACGAGAAGTGGGGACGCTCGACTATTTCTCCTCAGTCTGCGCTTCTCCGGACGGGCGATACCTGGCCTTCGACCGCGAGACCTATGAGGCCAACGCGTGGTTGGTCGAGGGATTCTGAGGCAGTGAAGCACCCTACATTCCGCATGTCGCCGGGCGTTCTTGCGGGAGTTTTGTAACCGCGTAACGCCTGATTGATGAGCTGGTTGCGTCACTCGTACGGTTCGTGTCTCTCCTCCATCAAGCCCTTCAACAGACCCTTTTCCTCCTCGGCAATGGCTTCGAGCTCACGCATGGCGGTGCGGAAGTCGCGGTAGTTCTCAACCCGCTCGTGTACGGTCTCGCGATCCGCTTGACGAACCACCTGGCAGCGCCGCTGGGCCCCGGAGCCAGTGGCCAACACCCAGGCGGGGTGTCCCGGCTTGCGAGCGCAGTGGCAGTTGGGCTTGCCGCATGTGCGGTGGACCAGCGACAGCGAAGCCTTCAGGAACGGCTCCGGCACCAGGAGGATCTCCAGGAGCTCGGCCCGGCGCTGCTCCAGCCGCCGGATCCGCGACAGGAGAACCAGAATGGGCTTGCGTGATTTCATATGTCTTGTATTATCGCACACGATGCAAGGATACAAGAAAGATCTTGTACGTCCGGGGAGGGAACGATGCGACGCACCCAGCCCGGGGCCGAGCTGCGGCGGCACTACCTCGGCCCGCACCCGATCATTCGCTACTACCTGGAGCGCATGAACTGGCGGCGGATCTTGCGAGGCTGCCTGGGATCAGGCCTGCGGCAGGGCCTGGACCATGCGGAGGTCCTGGGCGTGTTGGTGCACAACGTCCTGGTCTCCCGGGGTCCGATGTACCGGATCGGGGAGTGGGCGGCGCGGATCGAGCCCGAGAGCCTGGGATTGACGGACGCCCAGGTGAAGCGGCTCAACGACGACCGTCTCGTGCGCAGCCTCGAGGCGTTGGCCGGTGAGCGCGGGCGCAGCGTCTTCTTCCGCCTGGCGTTGCGAGTGATCAAGGACTTCGAGCTCCAGGTGCCCCGGGTCCACTTCGACACGACCACGGTGACGTTCTTCGGTCAGTACGAGAGTTCGCGCTCCGAGCCGCGGATCACCCACGGAGTCAACAAGGACCATCGGCCCGACCTGAAGCAGCTGATGTTTGGCCTGAACGTGACGAGCGATGGGGCGGTGCCGCTTCTGCATCAGGTGTTCAGCGGCAACCGCACGGATGACTCGGTCCACGTACGCAACCTGGATCTGTTGCGCGGACTGCTGGGGACCGAGGAGTTCGTCTACGTGGCCGACAGCAAGCTGTGCACGCGCGAGAACCTGGAGCACGTGGCGGCCTACGGCGGGGAGTTCGTCACGGTGATGCCGCGCACGAGGCAGGAGGATCGCCACTTCCGGCGCCAGTTGCGGGAGGGTCGCAGCCGGCCGCGGTGGCGCATGATCCTGCGGACGACCAGCGGCCGGCGGGGTGATGATCCGCCCGACATCTACGCCAGCACGCAGCTCGGGCCTCAGGAGACGGCCGAGGGCTACCGGATCATCTGGGTGCGTAGCTCCCAGAAGGCGCACCTGGATCGGCGGGCGCGGGAGGAACGCATCCGGCGCGCCGAGGTGGAGCTGAAGGAGTTGGCGCAGAAGGTCGGGAGCCGGCAGTTGCGTAGTCGCAAGGCGGTCGAGCAACGAGTGGCCCAAGAGTTGCGCCGGCGCAAGGTGGCCGACTGGCTCCAGGCGCGGGTCGTCACCTTCACCGAGGTCGAGCATCGCCACCTGCGCCCGGGCCGACCCCGGGCAGGGGATCCGCTGCGGGTCGTCCGGCGCTCACGGATCCAACTTGTCATCGAGCGCAACAAGCCCGCCATCCATGCCGAGTCGCGGACCGACGGGGTCTTCCCGTTGGTGACCAACATCCGCCACCGGCCCAAGCGCGAGATCCTGGAGATCTACAAGTACCAGCCCTACTTGGAGAAGCGCTTTGCCTTGACGAAGTCGGAGTACGGCGTGACGCCGATCTTCCTGAAGAAGCCGGTGCGGGTGATCGGGCTGCTGCACGTCTACTTCATGGCGATCATGGTCTCGGCGTTGATCGAGCGTCAGGTGCGGGCGGCGATGAAGACCCGCCGGATCGCGAGCATCCCGATTCTGCCCGAGGGTCGCGCCACACGCACGCCGACCACACCACGCATCCTGGAGAACTTCGCGGACGTGGCCTGGCACGAGTATCAGGAAGGGGACCGAGTCGTCAGCTTCCCGGTCAGGCTGACGCCCACGCAGGCGCTGTTGCTGGACTTGTGCGCCGTACCCAAGACGCTCTATCGTTGACCGGCTTCAAGAGGCCGGGAAACTCGGACAGACGCCTGCGGCGGAGTGCGGAATGTAGGAAGCACCTCTGCCAGTGATGA
>VGFA01000045.1 GCA_016869025.1 Armatimonadota bacterium
CCGACCAGGGGACGACCGGCTGGGGCGAGGTCTGTCCGCTGGGAAGCACATACCTGGAAGGCTTCGCAGGAGGCGCACGGGTGGCACTGCAGGCGCTCGCGCCGGCGCTCGTCGGCGCCGATCCCAGGAATCTGGCCCTGATCAACGAGCGAATGGACGGCGCCCTGCGCGGGCACGCCTATGCCAAGAGCCCCCTGGACGTGGCCTGCTGGGACATCCTGGGCAAGATCAGCGGGCAGCCGGTTGCCACACTGCTGGGAGGGGTGCGGCAGGACCGGTACCCGCTCTACGTGGCGATCCCGCTGGGAAGTCCAGAGGAGATGGCCGCCTGCATCAGGGCACGCCGGGGGGAGGGCATCCACCGCTTCCAGCTGAAGGTCGGCGGCAACCCCCTGGAGGACGCCGAACGCGTGCGGCGCGCTGTCGAGGTCACCGAAGAAAGTGACGTCCTCATCGCCGATGCCAACGGGGGTTGGCGCATTCAGGATGCCATCGTCGCCGCGCGCCTGCTCGATCCGCTGCCGCGCGTGTACCTGGAGCAACCCTGTCCCACATTGGAGGAGTGCGCCGCCGTGCGCAGGGCGACCACGCTGCCGATGATCTACGACGAGATCGTAGTAGACGCGCCGTCGCTGCTGGCCGCCGTGCAGCAGGGCGGCGCCGGAGGGATCAACCTCAAGATCAGCAGGGTTGGGGGGCTCGGCAAAGCACGGCTGATCCGTGATCTCTGCGAAGCGCTCGGGGTTTCGCTGACAATCGAGGATACATGGGGCGGCGATCTGGTCACGGCGGCGGTCAGCCACCTCGCGGCAAGCGTGCGCCCGGAGGCGCTCTTTGCCGCCTCGTTCATGAACGACTGGACGCAGGAGCACGTCGCCGGATACCAGCCGCGATCGCAGGACGGCTGGGGCGGACCTGCCTTGGGCCCGGGTCTCGGCGTCGAGGTCGAAACCCGGGCCCTCGGTGAACCGTTGTTCGTGGCCTGCTAGCGGCCTGCTTTCGGCGTCTCACTCCCGCGCGCATCTACTGGAAGGCGAATGGTGCTCGGTGCGCGCGATGATCTCATCCTGCAGCGCCTTGTTCAGGTCGCAGAAGTAGTCGCTGTACCCGGCAACCCGAACGATCAGGTCGCGGTGCCGCTCGGGATGCGCCTGCGCATCGCGTAGCGTATCGGCCGAGATCACATTGAACTGGATGTGGTGGCCGCCCAGTGCGAAGTAGGACCGCACGAGGGAGGCGAGGTTTTCTATGCCTTTCTCGCCCTCAAGCAGCTGCGGCGAGAACTTCTGGTTGAGCAGGGCCCCGCCGGTCCGTACGTGGTCTATCTTGCCGGCGGAGCGGAGGACGGCGGTAGGGCCCTTCCGATCGGCCCCCTGGACCGGAGAGATCCCCTCGGAGAGCGGCGTCCCCGACACGCGCCCATCAGGGGTGGCCCCTGTCACGGAACCGAAGTACACGTGGCACGTGGTCGAAAGGAAGTTGATGTGGTACTGCCCGCCCTTGGTGTTCCTGCGGCCGTCGACGGCGCGGTAGAAGGCCTCGAACACATCCCGCAGCAACCCGTCGGCGTAGTCGTCGTCGTTTCCGTATCGCGGGGTCTTGTTCAGGAGAGCCTGGCGGATGCGTTCCCACCCGGCGAAGTCGGCGTCAAGGGCACCGCAAAGGTCCGCCAGCGTCAGGGTCTGCTTATCGAAGACGTGGTAGCGAATGGCCGCCAGGCTGTCAGTGGTCGTCCCGATCCCGACGCCCTGAATGTAGTTGGTGTTGTAGCGCGCCCCGCCGTTGTTGTAGTCCTTGCCCTTGGCTATGCAATCATCAATCAGAATTGAAAGGAACGGCACCGGCATGTAGTCCGCGTACAGCCGCTCGATTACGTTGTTCCCGCGCACCTTGATGTCCACGAAATGAGCGAGCTGTCGTCGAAACGCGTCCATCACCTCGGCGAACGAGGAGAACGCCGCGGGATCGCCTGTGGCGAGGCCGATCCGCGCCCCTGTCCGTGGATCCACGCCGTTGTGCAGGGTGACCTCCAGCACCTTGGGGAGGTTGAAGTAGCCTGTCAGGATGTAGCTCTCCTTGCCGAACGCGCCGGTCTCGACGCACCCGCTCGCCCCGCCTGAGCGGGCGTCCTCGGCAGTCTTGCCCTGGCGGAGGAGCTCCTCGACGATGGTGTCCGCGTTGAAGATCGAGGGCTGCCCCCATCCCTTGCGGATGATCCGGCAGGCGACCCCAAGCAGCTGGTCGGGGCTCTTCCGGCTGAGCTGAACGTTGGAACTCGGCTGGGTCAGACGCATCTCATCAATGACTTCGAGGACAAGATACGTGACGTCGTTGACCCCGTCGCTCCCGTCGGGCCGCAGGCCGCCGACATTGATGTTGGCGAAGTCCGTGTAGGTCGAGCTCTCGGCGGCCGTGACCCCGACCTTGGGGGGCGCCGGCTGGTTGTTGAACTTGATCCAGAAGCACTCCAGCAGTTCCTTGGCCTTCTCGCGGGTGAGCGAGCCGTCGGCCAATTCCCTCTCGTAGAACGGCCAGAGATGCTGGTCGAGGCGCCCGGGGTTGAACGCGTCCCATGGGTTCAGTTCCGAGATGACGCCGAGATGGACGAACCAGTAGGCCTGGAGCGCTTCCCAAAACGTCTCGGGGGCGTGGGCGGGGACTTTGCGGCAGATGCGCGCGATCTCCTCAAGCTCAGCCCTCCGAGCAGGATCTGTCTGACGCGATGCGAGCTCCAAGGCCGTCTCGGCATGCCTGCGCGCAAGCGTCACGATCGCGT
>VGFA01000046.1 GCA_016869025.1 Armatimonadota bacterium
ACGGACCCGGCTCACCCCCCTGCAAGGCGCCGTCCGCATCTTCCGCAGTAGCGGTCCCGGGGGCGTGGGCGTGCACCGCAGTGTACGCAGTAAACGTCCGCACGTCCGGCTGGTCCCCCGCGCCGCAGGAACCACACCCCCAGTCCGACCAGGACAGCGGCGAGCCCGCCGCCGACCATCCACAGCCACGCGGGCGGTCCCGCCACCCGGGGAGCAGCCGGCCCTGGCGCGGTCGCTCCCACTGTGCGTGCGATCGAGGGGTTAGCGTCCTCCTTGCGGTATGCGGCTTGCAAGCGCCATTTCTTGCCGGCCGGCCATCTGCCGACACTGTACAGGTGATGGGTGAACCCGGCTGGGGTCACGGCCGTCTCGGCTGCGGGGGGCGTCAGCGCAAACACCGACGAGCGCAACGGTTGCTCGACCGACACCCGCAGGTCCTCGATCGCCAGCGGAAAGACCAGGTCCATGGTAAACGTGCGCTGCGGGGGCGGAGAGAGCCCGTCCACGTAGTACTCGAACTGGAAGCCGCGCGTCGGGATCGTGAACGAGACCAGCAGGCGATCCGGCTCCTGGCGGTACTGGTGCGAGCTGGTGAAAAGCTGGCCATCATCGCCGCGGTAGGCAGCGGCGTTCACCTGACCGTCCGATGGGATCGCGAACGTAAGCGTCTGGGGCAGCGCAACGGCCGCGCCGAGCGTGCCGCGGTAGATCACCAGCAGCCGGGGATCGTCGTGCTCCGGCCAGATGTCCACGGCGAGGGTGGCGATGACAGGCGGCGCAGGTTGGAGTATAGCTGCCGACGCAGCCCCCAAGACAATAGGCGGCATGGCACCGGCCACCAGCAGCACGATCCAGAGGAGTAGACGCATGAGAAGTCCAGTTCGGCGAACGCCGACCGGTCCCCTACACGAGGGCCACTCCCGCCAGCGCCGCCTCGATCTCGGCGCGGGCTTGAGCATCCTCCTCCGCCTTCAGGGCGGCATCGAGCGCGGCGCGGGCCGCCGGCCCTCCGATGCGGCCCAGCGCCCAGGCAGCGTGCCCTCGCACGAACGCGTCATCGGGATCGCGCAGCGCCCGCACCAGTTCGGGCACGGCACGCCCATCGCCGAAGTTACCCAGTGCAATCGCGACGTTCCTCCGCAACCCGCTACGCTTCGCGCGTCTGATAGCGCTTCGGCGGAAGAGACGGCGAAAGTCGTCCTCGGTGATGTTCAGCAGGGGCAGCAGGAGCGGATGCGGGCCGGTCTCCGTGCGGGGCAGGAACTCCGGGTGTACCGCTGGGCAAGCGCCTGCGCCCGACGGCTGCGGCAGCCGGTTGAACGGGCACGCCTCCTGGCACAGGTCGCAGCCGAAGATCATGTCCTGGAGTGCCGGCCGTACCTCGCGCGGGATCCAGCCGCGGTGCTCGATCGTCCAGTACGCGATGCACCGTCGCGTGTTCACGACGCCGGGTATGCCCGCGACGCCCTGCTCTTCCACGACGCCGGGCGCGACGATCGCGCCGGTGGGACACGCCCCGGCGCCGCGCATGCAGGCCTCGCATGATCCGCAGTCGCCGGAGGCCGGCGGATCGGGCTCCAGCGCTAGATCGGTGAGGATCTCCCCGAGCACGACCCATGTGCCGAACGGCCTCGTGATCAGGCATGAGTGGCGGCCGCGCCAACCCAGGCCCGCGCGCTGCGCGATCGCCCGCTCGAACAGCGGTCCGGCGTCCACTTGACGCCGCGCCAGGTTCGCGCCTTGGTCCTTGAGGAATCCGGAAAGTGGCCGGAGCCGCGCCTTCATCACCAGATGGTAGTCATCACCCTGGGCGAAGCGCGCGATGCGCCCCCGCAGATGGTCGGCGGGCAGTGGGCCCGGATCGCCCGTGTGGTAGTTCGTCGCCACAGCAACGATCGAGCGGGCGCCCTCTCCCACGCGCCCGGGATCGCCGGCGCCCCCGCGCCGGCCGGCACTCCTGCCCCGGCCGCCACGCTCCACCCATCCGGGGAGCAGATCACTCGGGCCGGCAGCCGCGGTGATGCCGATCAGGTCGAAA
>VGFA01000047.1 GCA_016869025.1 Armatimonadota bacterium
CCTCCGGGCGAGGCCGGTAGCGGGCACGGTCGGTGCTGCCCATCTGCCGGATCGCCTCGGTCATGCTCTCATGTCCGCCCTGCGCCGTTCCTGCGGCGGCCGCCGCGTAGATGGCCGCGCCGACCGCAGACGCGTGCGGCATCTTCGCCGCCAGCACGTCGCGACCGGTGACATCGGCGGTAATCTGCAGCAACAGCGGGCTGCGTTCGGCCAGGCCGCCGCACGCGTGCACCTCGCCGACAGCCACACCGCCCGCCTCGAAGGTATCTATCACCCTGCGAGTTCCGAAGACCGCGGCCTCGATCAGCGCGCGGTAGATCTCGTGCGGCTCTGTTGCGATCGTGAGCCCGACGATCAGGCCGGAGAGGTCAGTGTCCACCAACGGGGTCCTGCAGCCGTTCCACCAGTCCAGCGCCAGCAGGCCCGTCGCCCCTGCATCCAGGCGCGCCGCCTCGCGCTCCAGCCGTGCGAACGCCGCGGCCTCGCGCTCCAGAGGTGCGAACCCGGCGGCCTCTGCCTCTGCTCCGGCGGCATGGGTGCGCACGTACCATCCGAAGATGTCGCCGAACGACGCCTGGCCTGCCTCGTATCCGAACAGCCCTGGCAGGATCCCGTCCTCCACCACGCCGCAGATCCCCTGCACCGGCTGCCGGCGCGCATCTACCAGCAGGTGACAGGTGGAAGTCCCCATTATGACGACCAACTGCCCCGGCCGGCTGACGCCCACAGCAGGCAGCGCCGTGTGCGCGTCAATCACGGCCACCGCCACCGGCGTGCCCGCGCGCAGCCCGGTGCGCGCGGCCCACTCCGGGAGCAGCCCGCCGGCAGGCGTTGCCACGGGGTGCGGATCGCCCAGCCTGCCGAGCAGAGAGGGGAGGGCAGGATCGAGCGACGCCCAGAACGCGGTTGACGGATAGCCCGCGTCCTTCTGCCAGTGTGCCTTGTATCCGGCCTGGCAGGCGCTGCGCACGTCGCGCCCGACGAGCTGCCAGACGATCCAGTCGCCGCCCTCGATCCAGCGCTCCGCCGCCGGAGCCAGGTGCGGGGCCTCGGCCAGAAACTGCCAGCCCTTGGCCCAGGACCACTCCGAGGAGGTCTTGCCGCCGTAGAGGCGTAGGAACTCGCCCCCGGGCGATCCGGCGGCGGCGTTGATGCGGTCGGCATAGGGCTGCGCCGCGTGATGCTTCCACAGCTTGGGCCAGGCATGGGGCTCGCGCCGGTGTTCTTCCAGCAGGCACAGGGGCGTCCCGTCAGCGGTCGCCGGCAGCACGGTGCACGAGGTGAAGTCAATGCCGATGCCGACGATCGCATCAGGGGGCGCGGCTGCGGCCATCGCGCGCAGGAGATGCTCCAGCGCCAACACCCAGTCGCCGGGATGCTGCAACGCCCAGTCAGGCGGCAGCCGCTCGCCGCCGTCCCGTGCGCCGGCGGGCTGTTCGCCGCCGACACGCCCACTACCGTCCGGCAGCACGCGGTCTATCACACCATACGGGTACGCGAATGTGGCGGTGGCCACCAGGCGGCCATCGGAGGTGCCGACCAGCACCGCGCGGGCCGACTCGGTTCCGAAGTCAATGCCGATGGTGTACCGGTCCATGCGCCCGCCCACCATGAGCCCTGCCACCGGGGCCTACGCGAACACCCGGCAGTCCATTCCCAGTATCTTGCTGATCCAGACCAGTTCCTGGACGTAGTCCCCGTACACCCCGTGGATGTGGTTGCTGTCGTACTCGGACAGAAACTCGTCGGCGCCCACCCGGAACCGCGCAAAGGCGTGCGGCCACTCCGGCGTGGTCGCGGCCGCCTTCGCCCAGGCCACTTCCTCTGGGAACTCCACAAACTCCGCGGGAACGATCGCCATCCAGTAGCGTCCCTGGCGTCGGGCCAGGCGGGCCAGCGTCACCTGACCCGGGGCCGCGATGTGCGCCACCGACGCGCCGCCGGAGGGGAAGTAGATGATCTCCGGGTAGAAGCGCACCTTGGGCAGGTTCACCGCCGGATCGAACGACCGGCCCGCAAAGTAGGTTGCAT
>VGFA01000048.1 GCA_016869025.1 Armatimonadota bacterium
TCGCCGCTAGAGCTACGCGTTCCCCGGGACTACGCCCAGGGAACGGGGCGCCTGCGGCGCAGCGAGAGCGTACTTTGGGGCGGTGGTTGATTCTGGGTGGAGGGTAAAGGCCGATGGTCGAGGCGGGCTGCGCAGAGGGCGTCCTGTACGATGAGTTCTTGGATGGCAACTACGACTGCGTGGACCGGGTGGTCCTTCGAGCCTATTTCCAGCTCGGGCAGGCGCCGGCGGGGTTCCGAATGTTCTGGCGGCGGTGGAAGGGTTCGGACAAGGGGCTCGACAATACGCACCTGATGCGGATCGCCGGGCGCTTCGCGCGGAAGGTGCGGGGATGGGCTGAAGGCGAGGGTGTCCCGATCGTCTACAGCCAGGCGGGCGAACGGAACGAGGCCATCGCGGAGAAGTACATGCCGGCCGATCCTCGCAGGGAGGGGGTCTTCCTGATCATCGTAGGTCGGGCGCCGGGAAACGTGTGGGACGTCGTGCAGACCGCGGATGGACGGATCCGCAACATCGGGCGCAAGAAGCCCCGGTCCTGGGTCAACCACTACGCGTTTCACATCATGGATCGTGAGTGGGGCCACGTGATCGTCCGGTTCTGCCCTCATCCGCCGTTCAACGCCATGGTCATCCTGAACGGTCACGAGTGGGTGGCGCTGGAGGCGGCCAGGAGGGGCGTGGCGTTCACGAAGGAAGACAACTGCTTCACGGAGCTATCCGACGCCCGGGGCCTGGGCCTTGTCGCAGATACCTTGAGCTCCTCCGAGAGCTCTGTAGGGCGCTTGGTCCAGGTCTCGGAGCGTTGGATCTACTCGGCGGTGTTGTGCTTCGCCATGGACATCGCCGATCAGGAGAGGACGGGCTTTCGCTACAGCTACTCGGTCTTCCAGGCCGAGTACAGCCGGAACCTGCTCTTCCGTGACGGGCGGCAAATGGATCAGGTGTTCAGCGGCCTGATCGACCGAATCCGCGGGCCGCTCGACATCCGGACCGTGAAGACCCTCTTTGGACGCCGGCAGAGACCTCAGCGACAGAAGGGCCAGCCGCGTGCACCGGCCGAGGAGATCGCGCTCGAGAAACCTACGTACGATCTGACGATCCTGCGGATCCACTTCGGCCGCGTGACGCTCAAGATCTACACCAAAGGCGGGCGCGTCCTGCGCATCGAGGCCATGGCGCACAACATCCGCGACCTCCGTTGCCACCGGGGAGTGCACTACTTCCCGCAGATCATGGTCGAGCTACGAAGGATGGTCGATCGCTTCGTCGAGGTCCTGGACTGCGTGGATACCTCGTTCATCGATGCCGGGCTCATGGATGAGATCTCCCAGCCGGGCCGCCTCGGCGCCGTGCGCGTCGGCGGTCTCGACATCAACAGGCCGCGGATCCGAGCCGTCATGGAAGCGGTCGTCGCACTGTCGCCCAGCCCTCGCGGCTTCACCTCGTCCGAACTCGCCACCCAAGTCGGAGGACTCCTCGCTGACGAGACCTACTCGCCGAGCCGAGCGGCCTACGATCTTCGCAAACTCCGCTGCAAGGGACTCGTGGCCAGGGTGCCCCGTTCCCCTCGCTACGCCGCCGATGTCTCCGGCCTTCGGGCCATGGCCGCTCTGCTCATCCTCCGCGACCGCGTCGTGCGTCCGCTCATGGCCGCGGCCTCAAGGTCGGAGCCCGCACCCCAGCCCCGCGAAGCAACCGCTCTGGATCTCCGGTATGCCGCAGTGCACAGAGAGATGCGCAACCTCTTCAACCACCTCGGGATCGCCGCATGAATGGGAACATCATCAACTTTTTCACGATGTGAAGGCCACAAGTGGCCTAGATCGCGAACTCCTCGA